>NZ_JBHJYJ010000007.1:0-63230 GCF_042269845.1 Cellulosimicrobium sp. NPDC055967
GTGGTGCCGCGTCGTGGCGGGCCTGGCGGGAGCCGCGAGGAACGAGCGGCGGATGGTAGACGCGGCACCACCACCCACCCCGCCACCCAGGGCGACCACACGCCGTCGGGCAGGGTGACCACAGCTCTACCTCGGCCGACCAGGGCTCTACCTAGGCGGACCAGGGCTTTCCCTCGGCGGAGCGGGGTCGTTCCTCGGTCAGGCGTCGGCGCCGACCTTGGCGCCGTAGAGGGTGTCGATCGTGTCGGCGAAGTCCTTGATGACGAGGCCGCGCTTCACCTTGAGGGACGGGGTGAGGTAGCCGTTCTGCTCGGTGAAGTCCGTGGTCAGGACGGTGATCTTGCGGATCGACTCGGCGCGGGAGACCGCCTCGTTCGCGTGCGCGACGGCACGGTCGAGCGCGGCGAGGACGTCGGCGTTCGTGGCGGCGGCGTCGACGTCCATGGTCGGCAGGCCGTGCGTCGAGAGCCAGCCGGGCAGCATCTCGGCGTCGAGCGTGACGAGGGCGCCGATGAAGGGGCGCTGGTCGCCCACGACGACGACCTGGCTCACGAGCGGGTGGGCGCGCAGGCGGTCCTCCAGCACCGCGGGGGCGACGTTCTTGCCGCCGGCGGTGACGATGATCTCCTTCTTGCGGCCGGTGATGCGCAGGTAGCCGTCGTCGTCGAACGCGCCGAGGTCACCGGTGCGGAACCAGCCGTCCTGGAGCGCCTCGGCGGTGAGCTCGGGCTGGTTGCGGTAGCCGCGGAAGACGTGGTCGCCCTTGACGAGCAGCTCGCCGTCGTCGTCGATCCGCAGCGAGGTGCCGGGGAACGCGGGCCCGACGGTGCCGATCTTGGTGAGGCCGGGAAGGTTCACGGCCGTGGGCGCGGTGGTCTCCGTGAGGCCGTAGCCCTCGAGGATGCGCAGCCCGACGCCGCGGTAGAAGTGGCCGAGCCGCTCGCCGAGGGGCGCGCCGCCGGAGATCGAGTACGTGAGCTGCCCGCCCATCGCGGCGCGCAGCGTCGAGTAGACGAGGCGGTCGGCGACGGCGTGCTGCACGCGCAGCCCGAACGACGGCCCGGCTGGGGTGTCGAGCGCGCGCGACCACGTGATCGCGACCTTCGCGGCCCAGTGGAAGACCTTGCGCTTGGCGCCGGTCCCGGTCTTCTGCTCGGCCGTGTTGTAGACCTTCTCGAAGACGCGCGGCACGGCCAGCAGGAACGTCGGGTGGAACGTCCCGAGGTCGGCGACGAGGTTCTTGGTGTCCCACGAGTGCGCGAGCACGGCGTTCGAGGCGACGACGACGACCTGGATGAAGCGCGCGAAGACGTGGGCGAGCGGCAGGAAGAGGAGGGTGCGGGCGCCGTCGGAGTCGAGGATCTCGGCGAGGCCCGCGCGGCCGTTCAGCGCGAGGTGGACGAAGTTCCGGTGCGTGAGCTCGACGCCCTTGGGGCGTCCGGTCGAGCCGGAGGTGTAGATGACCGTCGCGAGGTCGTCGACCCGCTGGGCGGCACGACGGCGGTCGATCTCCGCGGCGGGGACGTCGGCGCCCGCGGCGCGCAGGGCGTCCACGGCACCGTCCTCGACGACGAGCACGTCCTCCAGGTCGGGCAGGCGGTCCCGGACGGACGCGACCTCCGCGGCGTGGGAGGCGGTCTCCACGACGGCGAGGCGGACCGCGGCGTCGGAGCAGATCCAGTGCACCTGCTCGGCGGACGACGTCTCGTAGACGGGCACGGGGACGGCACCGACGGCCCACGTGGCGAAGTCGAGGAGGGTCCACTCGTAGCGTGTGCGGGACATGATCGCGACGTGGTCGCCCGGCTCGATGCCACGGGCCACGAGGCCGCGGGCGACGGCGACGACGTCCGCCTCGAAATCCTGCGCGGTGACGGGCTCCCACGGGCCGTCCGCGGTGGTCCGGCGCTCGACGAGCGTCGCGTGGGGACCACGGGCGACGCGGTCGGTGAGGAGGGTGCTGATGGTCGCCGTGGGGGAGACCTCGACGAGGCTCGGCGACGCGTGTTCCGTCATGGGACTCTCCGCTGAGTGGGACGGCAGGTAGGGACGGCGTGACACTTTACTCCGTACTCCGAGTATCGCGTTCCTCGGGTCGTCGGGCGCGCCTAGGATCAGTGGGTGACGCACCCGCCCGGCCCCTCTGCCGTCCCCGCCGAGATCCTCACGCTGCGCGACAGCATCGACAACATCGACGCCGCGCTCATGCACCTGCTCGCGGAGCGGTTCAAGTTCACGCGCCGGGTCGGGGAGCTCAAGGCGCAGGGCGGGCTGCCCCCGGCCGACCCGGACCGGGACCGGCAGCAGATCGCGCGCCTCACGGGCATCGCGGACGCCGCGGGCCTCGACCCCCAGTTCGCGGAGCAGTTCCGCGAGTTCATCGTCCGCGAGGTCATCCGCCACCACGAGCGGATCGCGGCGGAGCACGCCGCGTCGGGCGAGGGCACGCCCGTCCTCGACACCTACTCCTGACGGCATCCTGACCGTCGGCGTCCGCCGGGTCCTGCCCGACGCGCGGTGGCGACGCGGGTCGATCTGACCGACCCTGGAGGGGTCCCAGGGTGGGCCCCGGCGTCGGCACGACCTGCGCGCCGGGCGGCCTGCCCGCCACGCCGACGGACGCTAGAGGTGTTCGCATGAAGATCGATTGGCTCAAGCCCCTCCTCGGCCACCCGGGCCCCTTCGCGACGGTGTACATCGACGCGACGCGGGCCAACGAGGCCGGGGACCGCGAGGTCGAGAACCGCTGGAAGGGCGTGCGGCGCACGCTGCGCCAGGAGGGCGCGCCCGACGCCGTCCTCGACGACCTCGAGGAGGTGGTGCTGCGGCCGACGCGGGTCGGGGGCACCCACGGGCGCGTGCTGATCGCGGACAACACGGGCGTGCTCGTCGACCGCGTCGTCAAGGACCCGCCGGCGCTCACCAAGGGGTCGTGGGGGCCCGTTCCTGCGCTGCTCCAGGCGGCGCGCGCGGCGGACGAGTCCGTCGACTACGTGCGCGTCGTCGTCGACCGCCAGGGCGCGGACCTCACGTGGTCCGTCGCCGGGGGACACCTGCCGTACGCGGAGCCGGAGTCGGTCGAGGGCGGCCACGACGTCATCAACAAGGTCCGCACCGGCGGACTGTCTCACAAGCGCATCGAGTCGCGCGCGGAGGACTCGTGGGAGCGCAACGCCGAGGCGGTGGCGGCCGAGCTCGAGCGCCAGGCGGCGGAGTACCACCCGGAGCTCGTCCTCCTCACCGGGGACGTGCGCGCGGTGCCCCTCGTGCGCGGGGCGCTGGGCCGTGCGACGGCGGAGCGCGTCGTCGAGGTCCCGGGAGGAGGTCGCGGACCGGGCATCAACGAGGCCGCGTTCGAGTCGAACGTCGCCGACGCGCTCGACAGCTTCCGCGAGCGGCGACGGGAGAAGGTCCTCGCGGAGTTCCGCCAGGAGCAGGGCCGCGAGTCGGGCGCCGTGACGTCCGTCGAGGACGTCGTGGCGGTCCTCGCGCGCGGGCAGGTCAAGGAGCTCGTCCTGGCCGACGAGTACGGACAGGACGCCGCTCTCGACGGCCGCTCGCTGTGGATCGGGCCGAGCCCGATGCACATCGCCGCGACGAAGGAGGAGATCCAGGACCTGGGCGTCACCGAGGGCCTCGAGAAGCTCCCCGCGACGGTCGCGCTCGTGCGCGCCGCGGTGGGCCAGGACGCCGGCCTGACGTTCGCGCCCGAGGGCAGCGTCGAGCTCATCGAGGGCGTCGGTGCGACCCTGCGGTGGGCCGACGAGGGCACGCCGCGCGAGGTCGCGGCGACGATGTCCGGCGACGACGCCAGGCTGCGCGGCGAGATCATCTGACCCGCCGGCCGCTGTGGGCATGAAATGGGCCCGGTTCTGCGGTCAGAACCGGGCCCATTTCATGCCCACGACGGGTGGGGGGTCAGGCCTTCTTGCGGGCCTCGGGTTCGCCGAGCTCGGAGGAGACGACGACGATCCCGCCCTGGACGGCCGGGTCGCCCTGGCCCTCCGTGGCCGCGACGAGGTCGAGCGTGCCGGTGACGCGCCCGCCGTTGCGGACGTCGACGACCGACGCCTCGACGCCCGCGAGCGACGCCGCCGGGACGGCGACCTGCGCCGCGAGGATCGGCGTGCGCATCGAGACCTTCGCCTCGGACTTGATCTTGCGCAGCGCGGCGAGCGCGTGGCCCGCGGCCGTGAGCACGGCCGGGTCGGCGTCGCCGGCCGCCGCGCGTGCGACGTCGGAGGTCGGCCACGGCGCGCGGTGGATCGAGCCCTCCGAGGCGCGCCACCACGACCAGACCTCCTCGGTCGCGAACGGCACGAACGGCGCGAAGAGGCGCAGGAGCGTGTCGAGCGCGATCGCGAGCGCGACGCGCGCGGACCGGGTCTCGGCCGAGACGTCGGACGCCGCGGCGCCGGCGCCGTACGCGCGGTCCTTGACGAGCTCGAGGTAGTCGTCGCAGAACGTCCAGAAGAACGTCTCCGTGGTCTCGAGGGCGCGCGTGTGGTCGTACGCCTCGAACGCCTCGGTCGCCTTCTCGACGACCGACGCGAGGCCGGCGAGCATCGCGCGGTCGAGCGTCTCGGTGACGAGCGCGGGGTCGAGGACGATCTCGCCCGTCCCGGTCTCGGCGTCGACCCCGAACGACAGCGCGAACTTCGACGCGTTGAGGATCTTGATCGCGAGGCGGCGGCCGATCTTCATCTGGCCGACCTCGAACGCCGCGTCGGTGCCCAGGCGGGCCGACGCCGCCCAGTACCGCACGGCGTCCGACCCGTGCTCCTCGAGCAGGCCCATCGGCGTGACGACGTTGCCCTTGGACTTCGACATCTTCTTGCGGTCGGGGTCGAGGATCCAGCCCGAGATCGCGGCGTTCTTCCACGGCAGCGAGCCGAACTCGAGGTGCGAGCGCACGACGGTCGAGAACAGCCACGTCCGGATGATGTCCTGGCCCTGCGGGCGCAGGTCCATGGGGAACACGCGCTCGAAGAGGTCGGGGTCGACCTCCCAGCCACCGGCGATCTGCGGCGTGAGCGAGGAGGTCGCCCACGTGTCCATGATGTCGTTCTCGCCGACGAACCCGCCCGGCACGCCGCGCTGGTCCTCGGTGTACCCGGCGGGGACGTCGGACGACGGGTCGACGGGCAGGACGTCCTCGGACGGGACGATGGGGTGGTCGTGGTCGACCTCGCCGGACTCCAGCACCGGGTACCACAGCGGGATCGCGACGCCGAAGAAGCGCTGGCGCGAGATGAGCCAGTCGCCGTTGAGGCCGCCGACCCAGTTCTCGTAGCGCACGCGCATGAAGTCGGGGTGGAACGCGAGCTCCTTGCCCCGGCCGAGCAGCTCGCCGCGCAGGTCGCGGACGGTGCCGTCCGCGGTGGTCCAGTCGCGACCGCCGTTGCGGATGTACCACTGGCGCGAGGTGACGATCTCGAGCGGCTTGTCGCCCTTCTCGAAGAAGTTCGCCTTGCGCTGCGTCGGCACGGGCTCGCCGTCGAGGTCGCCCGCGTCCCGCAGGGCGTCGACGACGACCTGGCGCGCAGAGAACGTCGTCTTGCCCTCGATCTCGGCGAACACGCCCTGGCCGGAGTGCGACGTGATCCAGTCCGGCGTCTCGCGGACGATGCGGCCGTCGCGCGTGATGATCGACCGCGTCGGGAGCTGCAGCTCGCGCCACCACTGCACGTCGGTGAGGTCGCCGAACGTGCAGCACATCGCGATGCCCGCGCCCTTGTCGCGCTCGGCGGCGGGGTGGGCGAGGACGGGGAGCTCGACGTCGAACAGCGGCGAGCGCACCGTCGTGCCGAACAGGTGCTGGTAGCGCTCGTCGTCCGGGTGCGCGACGAGCGCGACGCACGCGGCGAGCAGCTCGGGACGCGTGGTCTCGATGTAGACGGGTGCGCCGTCGTCGGGCGTGCCCGGCGCGACGCGGTGGAACGCGACCTTGTGGAAGTGCCCGGGGTAGTCGCGCGCCTCGAGCTCGGCCTGCGCGACCGCCGTCTGGAACGTCACGTCCCACAGCCCCGGCGCCTCGGCCTGGTACGCCTCGCCGCGGCCGAGGTTGCGCAGGAACGCGCGCTGCGCGGCCGTGCGCGACCGCGCGTCGATGGTCTGGTAGTGCTGCGCCCAGTCGACCGAGAGCCCGAGCCGGCGCCACAGCGCCTCGAACTGCTTCTCGTCCTCGGCGGTCAGGCGCTCGCACAGCTCGATGAAGTTGCGACGGCTCACCGGCATCTGGTCCGCGGCCTTGACGGACTTGCCCTCGCCACCCTCGTGCGGGGGCTCGAAGCCCTCGACGTAGGGGAGCGTGGGGTCGCAGCGGACGCCGTAGTAGTTCTGGACGCGCCGCTCGGTGGGCAGGCCGTTGTCGTCCCAGCCCATGGGGTAGAACACCTCGAGGCCGCGCATGCGCTGGAAGCGCGCGACGACGTCGGTGTGCGTGTAGGAGAAGACGTGGCCGACGTGCAGGGAGCCGGAGACCGTCGGCGGCGGGGTGTCGATGGAGAAGACCTGCTCGCGGGTCTTCGAGCGGTCGAACGCGTACGTCCCCTGCTCGGCCCAGCGGGCGTCGTAGGTCTCCTCGAGCCCGTCGAGGCTCACCCGGTCGGGTACTCCCGCGACCACCGCGCGGACGACGTCGCCGGCTACGCGGCCGGCGGAGGAGGTCGTTGCTGCAGTGGCATCGGCCGCGCCCGTCGGCGCGTTCGTCGGGAAGTCGCTCATGGTCGCCCATTCTCCCAGATCTCGGGGCCGCTCCCGACGGCGTCTCGCGTCCCGGCCGCCGTCGTCACCGGGTGCCGGGCGCGGTGCCCGGGCCGCCGGGCCCGTCCGAGCGGGACAGCCGCGCGGCCAGGTCGGTGGCCGTCCCCCAGGAGGCGTTCCCAGACCGCCGGGTCGAGCAGGTCGAGCGCGTGCTCGCTGAACAGGAAGAGCCGGTCCCCGGCCACCTCGGCCGCGAGCGGCAGGGGACCGCGGACGAGCGACTCGACGACCTCCGGGGGGAAGACGGCGCGCGCCGTGCCGGCCGGGGACCGCACGGGCCCGTAGGCGCGGTGGCGGTCGCCGAACGGGCCGTCGACCGGCAGCTCCCACACGCGCTCGACGCCCCGCGGAGCCCGGGCGCCCCGCAGGCCCCGGGCGGGCGCCGTCTCCACGACGACGCGGGGCAGGGTGCGGTCGAGGCCGACCATGGCATAGGTGAACGCGAAGGGCTCGCCGTTGCGGTAGCCGGCGCTGTAGGTGTAGGTGGCGACCTCGACGGGGCGGCGACCGCCGGTGCGGACCACGTTCCGGGCGACACGGAGGATGCCCAGGTGGAACGCCCCGCTGGGCAGGTCGGGCTCGTCGACCCGCGGCACGACGTCGAACCCGTTCGCCGCGGCGAACAGGCTCAGGCGGTAGGACTGCTCGTGCTCCCGGGCGGACGACCTCCGCACGCCCCGGGCGACGAGGAGGCCGACCGCGACGACGCCGGCCGCCACGAGCCCGACGGCGACCGGGACGGCGACCCCGGCGGCGACGAGACCGACCACGACGAGGGCGAGGACGGCGCCGACGACGAACACCGCCAGGGCGAGCAGGAGGGCGAGGAGGGTGGTTCCGAGCACCCTGGCGAGCACCCGGGACCCCACCGAGGACCCCGTGCGCGCCCGTCCCGCGCGTGCCCGGCGTCTCAGCTCCCGGTGGTGCGCGCGCGCCGCCGCGCGGTCCACGGGCTCCACGAGGGCTCGCGTGTCGAGGGGAGCGTCAGGCGGGGGAGGGGTGCTCACCGACGAGAGGCTATCCGGGTCGGCGCGGCGCGGGGACGCGTACCCGACCTGTGAGGCACATCAAGACGGGTCCAAGGTCCCTGGGGGTGATTGGTCATCGACTCGTAACCTGCACGCAAAGACCCGGGTGCTCGTGGGCGCACCTCGATCTCGTCCCTCGCGCCGACCACCGGGAGCAACCATGACCCTCACGACCACCGACCCCGCGCGCACGACCGGGGCGCTGCCAACCGGCGTCGTCCTTCCGCCCGCGCTCGAGGCGGCGCTCGCGGCGTGCCCGGACCTCGTCGTCCCGTCCTCGCGCGACGAGCTCTACCGCCTCGCGCTCGGCCCCGACGGCGGTCCGCGGTTCGTGGTCGAGTACGACGCCGCCGGCACGCTCGTGCCCGAGGCCGAGGTGGTGCGCTGCCGGAACGGCATCGCCGTGAACTACCCCGAGGACTACATGCGCCGGCGCGACCCGGACTGCATGCGCGTCGCCGACGACCTGCCCACCGACAAGCCGCGCTACCGCGACGTCTTCGGGACCGGGTTCGACGCCGTCAAGGAGGAGACCCTCGCGTGGCTCGCGACCCAGGAGCTGGTGGTCGTGCCGTTCCGGGCGGGGGGACGCACCCACGGCTACCCGTCGCTCGCCGTCTGCCCGGCCAACGCGGCGTTCTTCGCCCTCGCGCTCGTCGACCTGCAGGGGTGGACCACGTTCGACGAGCTCGGCCCGTTCGAGCCGCGCTCGATCCTCTACGTGGCCCCGCCGTTCCGTCACACGCGGTTCGACGGCCGCCAGGTCGTCGTGCACGACCGCTCCGAGTCGCTGCACGAGGTCTTCGCGTACAACCTCTACCCCGGTCCGAGCGCGAAGAAGGGCGTGTTCTCCGTCCTGCTCGACGTCGGCGAGCGCGAGGGCTGGGTCACCGCGCACGCGTCGTCGGTCCGCGTCACCACGCCGTACGAGAACGAGACCGTCGTCATGCACGAGGGCGCGTCGGGCGGCGGCAAGTCCGAGATGTGCCAGGAGATCCGCCGTCAGGAGGACGGACGGATCCTGCTGGGCACGAACGTCGTGACGGACGAGCCGTACGTCATCACGCTCGGCGAGACGAGCGCGCTCGACCCCGTCACCGACGACATGACCCTGTGCCACGTCGGGCTCCAGACGGGCGACGGCCGCCTCGTCGTCACGGACGCGGAGGAGGCCTGGTTCGTGCGGGTCGACAACCTCACCGGCTACGGCCAGGACGTCCACCTGGAGCGCGCCTGCATCCACCCCGACGTCCCGCTCGTGTTCTTCAACATCGACGGCGTCCCCGACGCCACCGTGCTGCCCTGGGAGCACTCCCTCGACTCCGACGGCCGGCGGTGCCCCAACCCGCGCGTCGTCGTGCCCCGCCACCTGCTCACCGACGTCGGCGGCCCGGCGGAGGTCGACGTCCGGACCTTCGGCGCCCGCATGCCGGCCTGCACCCGGGATCACCCGACCTACGGGATCATGGGCATGACCCACGTCGTCCCCGCCTCGCTCGCGTGGATCTGGCGGCTCGTCGCGCCGCGCGGGGACAAGAACCCGTCGATCGGCGAGTCGCGGTCGGCGACGGAGGCCCTGGCCCACGGCGGGATGGTCGCCGAGGGCGTCGGGTCGTACTGGCCGTTCGCGACCGGGACGAAGGTCGCGGCCGCGAACCTCCTGCTGCGCCAGCTCGTGGAGATGGACCGGACCCGGTACGTCCTGACGCCCAACCAGCACATCGGCGCGTACAAGGTCGACTTCGCGGCGGAGTGGCTCACGCGCGAGTACCTCGCGCGGCGCGGCGGCGGGCGCCTGCGCCCCGAGGAGCTCACCCCGGCGCGGTGCCCCCTGTTCGGGTACACGCTCACGGAGATGAAGATCGACGGCCAGCTCGTGCGGCCCACGTTCCTGCGGCCCGAGCTCCAGTCCCAGGTCGGGCTGGATGCCTACGACGCCGGGGCGCGGATCATCACCGACTTCTTCGCCAGCGAGCTGCGGCAGTTCCTCACCGACGACCTCGACCCGCTGGGGCGGCAGATCATCGAGGTCTGCCTGCGCAACGGCTCCGTCGAGGAGTACGCGGCGCTGACCCCCGTCTACGTCTGAGGCGCACGGCCGGGACCGCCGCAGCAGGCGGCCCCGGCCCGCCCGGGCGAGTCTCGCCCGGCGCGTACTAGGGTCGGAGCATGGGTCTGACGATCGGCTACGCCGCCATGCTCGAGCAGTTCCACCCCACCGAGGCCGTCGCGCTCTCGGCCTACGCGGAGGAGCACGGCTTCTCCGGCACCATGGCTGCGGACCACTTCCAGCCGTGGGTCCCGGCGCAGGGCGAGTCGTCGTTCGTGTGGAACGTGCTCACCGCGCTCGGTGAGCGCACGACGGGCGACCTCGGGCCGGGAGTCACCGCGCCGACCTTCCGCTGGCACCCCGCGATGGTGGCCCAGGCGTCGGCGACGCTCGCCGCGATGTACCCCGGGCGGCACTGGCTCGGTCTGGGCTCGGGCGAGGCGCTCAACGAGCACGTGGTCGCGGGGTACTGGCCGGAGGCGCCCGAGCGCATCAACCGCATGTTCGAGGCGATCGACGTCATCAAGAAGCTGTTCCAGTCCGGGCTCGACAACAAGGACGTCAAGCACTCCGGGACGTTCTACAAGATGGAGTCCACGCGCCTGTGGACCATGCCCGAGGTCGCGCCCGAGATCCTCGTCGCCACGGCCGGCCCGGTGACGGCCAAGCGCGCCGGCCGGCACGCGGACGGCCTCATCACGGTCGGCGCGCCGCTGGAGAAGATCTCCATGCTGTTCGGCAAGTTCGACGACGGCGTCCGCGAGTCCGGCCGCGACCCGCAGGCGATGCCCAAGGTGCTGCAGCTCCACCTGTCCTGGGCCGCGACCGACGAGGAGGCGCTCGCGAACGCGATGACCGAGTGGCCCAACGGCGGCATGAAGTTCCCCAAGGCCGACATCCGCTCGCCGCACGACTTCGAGCAGATGGCCAAGCTCGTGCGCCCCGAGGACTTCGAGGGTCGCATGGTGATCTCGGCCGACCCCGACGAGCACCGCGCGTACATCCAGAAGTTCGTCGACCTCGGCTTCGACCGGATCTACCTCCACAACGTGGGCCGCAACCAGCGGGAGTGGATCGAGGTCTTCGGCCGCGAGGTCCTGCCGAAGCTGGCGCGATGACGTCCGGCGCGGGTCCCCTCGTGCCCGACGACGCCGCGCACGCGGGCGATGGCGCGCGCCTGTCCGCGTGGGCGCCGTCGGGCCTGGGGGAGGTGCGACCGGGCGACGACCTCGCCGCGCTCGTCGGCGACCTGCTGGCGGGGGCGCCGCCGGGCGACGCGCTCGCCGAGGGCGACGTCGTCGTGGTGACGAGCAAGGTCGTGTCCAAGGCGGAGGGCCGCGTCGTCGCCGCCGCCGACCGCGAGCAGGCGATCACGGACGAGACGGTGCGCGTCGTCGCGACGCGCGGGCGTCCGGGTCAGCCTCCGCTGCGCATCGTCGAGAACCACCTGGGCCTCGTCATGGCCGCCGCCGGGGTCGACGCGTCGAACACGCCCCACGGGACGGTCCTGCTGCTCCCGCTCGACCCGGACGCCTCGGCCCGGGCGCTGCGGGCCGCGCTGCGCGACCGGTTCGGGCTCGACCGGCTCGGCGTCGTCGTCACCGACACCGCTGGTCGTGCGTGGCGCGACGGGCTGGTCGACGTCGCGATCGGTGCGGCAGGGATCGTCGTGGCCGAGGACCTGCGCGGCGGGACGGACGCGCACGGGCGTCCCCTCTCCGTGACGGTCACGGCCGTCGCCGACGAGGTGGCCTCCGCGAGCGAGCTGGTGCGGGGCAAGACGGCGGGCCGGCCGGTCGCCGTCGTGCGGGGCCTGGGCCGGTACGTGGGCGAGGACGACGGGCCGGGGGCGCGTGCGCTCGTCCGGCCCTCCGCCGACGACCTCTTCCGGGAGGGGAGCGCCGAGGCCTACGACCGCGGCTACCGCGACGGGTTCGGCGAGGGCTTCCGCGAGGGCTCGGGGAACGAGCCGCTCCCCACCCGCTGAGCCGGGCGAGCGGTGAGGACCGGCGCAATCCCCTGGCTCGCGGGCGGACCTGCGGCTAGCCTGCCGGGATGCTCCCCGCCGAGTGGATCCCGCACCGCCGCCCCGACGACCGCGAGCACGTGGGCTGGATCCGTCCCGACGGCGACGCCTGGGTCGCGGTGTCGCTCCTCGGGCGCGAGCTGACCGGCCCGGTGGACTGGCTGGAGGCGGAGGAGGCCCTCGACGGGCTCAGCCTCGCGTGGCTGGCCGACGTGTGGATGCTCGAGCAGGAGGACGCGCCGCCGCTGCGCGTCCGGCTCGTGGAGGTCACGCCGGACGGCGTGGTCGTGCAGACCGACGACTTCGGTGCGATCGACGTCCCCGTGGAGCGCTACGACCTCCCGTGGCCGCCGCCGCCCGCGCTCCGACCGCGCCGGCCGGGCGACCCGGACGGTCGTGTGCTGTCGCTCTGACCGCGACGACCGTCCGGGCGGGCCACCGGGCGCGGTCAGCCCGCGTCCGTCGTGCCCTCGTAGAGGCCGATCTGGTTCCCGTCGGCGTCCTCGAACGCCGCCCACCAGGACGTCGGGCTGATCTCCGACTTCTCCAGGACCACGCGGCCCCCGAGCTCGCGGACCTTCGCGAGCGTGTCCTCGATCGAGTCGACCTCGACGTAGCTGCGCGGGCTCGTGAACCCCTCGGACCGCGGGGCGAGGCCCCCACCGCTGATCTTGTTGGGCGCCTGCCACATGGGGTAGCCCTCGAAGCCCGGGACCTCCGCGATCTGCCAGCCGAAGAGCTGGCCGTAGAACTGCGTGGCCCGGCCGCTGTCGCTCACCGGGATGTCGATGTGCGTGATGTCTCCGTGCGCCATGGTTCCTCCCGTGCCGTGACGGGCGGACACCCGCCGTCTGCCAGCCTAGGGACCACGGGCGCGATCGCAACAGGGTGCGCGGCTACGCCGTCTCCGAGGCGGGGGCGCCGTCCGCGGCCGAACCCTCAGGCTGGACCTGAGGGTCACGCTCGGGCTCCGGTCCGGCGCCCGCGTCCCGGCGGGAGACGATCTCGTCGTCCTCCATCGCGGCCGCCTCGTCGCTCTCCGCCGCGCCGGGTGCAGGGCTCGCCGTCCCGCCGTCCCGGGGCACGTCGTCACCCGAGAGCCAGCGCAACCAGCCCGAGCCGGGGTCGGGCTCCAGCACGAGCGCGCGTACGAGCAGCGTGAGCGGGATCGCGAGGATCGCCCCGAGCGGCCCGATGACGAACGTCCAGAACACGACGGAGACGAAGCTGAGGGTCAGGCTGAGGTTCACGGCGTCGGCCACGAACTTGGGCTGGACGAGCACCTGGAGCACGACGTTCACGACGCAGTAGACCGCGACGACGGCGAGCGCGAGCTGCCACCCGCCGACGACGAACGCCATGATCGCGGGCGGGACGAGGCCGAGCACGAAACCGATGTTGGGGATGAAGTTGGTGACGAACGCGAGGATCGCCCACACCGTCGGCGCGGGGACCGAGAGCAGCCAGAGCGCCACGCCGTCGACGATCGCCACGACCGCGCCGAACGACGCGTTGACGACGAAGTAGCGCCGCACGCCGCCGCTGAACCGGGACGCGCGGTCGATCGTCGCGGCGCGCTCGGTGCCGAAGACCGTGGTCGCGGTCGAGTACCGTGCCGCGTCCGCCGCCATGAAGATCGCGTAGGCGAGCACGAAGAAGAAGGCCGTCGCGATGCCGAGCGCCATGCCCGACACGTTCCCCGCGAGGCTGAGGACCCGGGCAGGCTCCAGCCACGACGTCGCCGCCTCCGCGACGTCCGTGTCGATCCCGACGGCGGAGAGCTGGTCGACGACGTCCTCGACCGAGCGCACCAGCGCCGGCAGGTACTCGCGCACCAGGTCGGCGAACCGGAAGCCCGCGAACACGAGCATCGCGACGAGCACGGCAAGGATGAGGTAGGCGACCACCACGACCGCCGTCGTGGCGGCCCACCGGGGCCAGCCGCGGCGCTCGAGCGGGAACCGCACGGGGTGGCAGATGATGACGATCACCGCCGCGAGGAGGATCGGCGCGAGCACCTCCCGGGCCGTGTGGACGCCCGCGAGCACCACCACGCCCGCGGCCAGCGCCAGGAGCGTGCGGGTGGAGGGAGGCAGCGCCGGGGCGCGCGACGTCGTCGTGGTCACGCGCCGACGATAGCGGCCGGGCGTCGTCGCGCACGCGGGCGTCCATCGAGATCCGGCCCGTGGTGCGGCCGGCGGTGCGGCCGGCGACGTGCCCGCGGTCAGGCCTTCGCGGCCTTCGCCGCGGCCTTCTGCGCCTTCTTGAAGGTGCGGACCTCCGCGAGCGACTCCGCGCTCGTGACGTCGGCGATGGACCGGCGCGACCCCTCGTCCCCGTAGTGGCCCGCCGCCTCGCGCCACCCGGCGGGCTGCACGCCGCGCTGCTTGCCGAGCAGCGCGAGGAAGATCCGGGCCTTCTGGTCGCCGTACCCGGGCAGCGCGCGCAGCCGGGCGAGGACCTCCGCGCCGGTCGGGGCACCGTCGGCGCCGGGCGCGGTCCAGATCCGGGTCGCGTCGCCGTCGTACTCGTCGACGACGACGCGCGCCAGGTCCTGGACGCGCGCGGCCATCGAGCGCCCGTACCGGTGGATGGCCGGCGGCGTCGTCGCGAGCGTGACGAACGCGTCGGGGTCCGCCTCCGCGACGGCGCGCGGGTCGATGGAGCCGAGGCGGTCGCGGATCTTGCGCGGTCCCGCGAACGCGTGCTCCATGGGGTACTGCTGGTCGAGGAGCATGCCGACGAGGAGGGCGAACGCGTCGTCGCTGAGGAGCGCGTCCGCGTCGGGGTCGCCGGTGATCCAGAGCTGGTCGGTCATGCCGTCCATCATGGCAGGACGGCGGCGCCCGCGTCCGGTCGCGGGTCCCGCGGAGCCGCGCGGGGTCGTCGCCCGGGGCATCCGTATACGGGGTGCTACGGACGCGTAGATCGCGAAAGATACGCAATCGCACCGATGGGCGCGGGTCGCGGACGCCGTAGCGTCGATCCGTCGGTCGCCCGGTGCGCCGACGTCTCCCGCACCCGGCGCCACGGACGACGCCGGCCTGGACCGGAGGTTCCCATGTTCCGAAGGAAGCTGCTCACGCTCGCGACCACGACGGCGCTCGCCGTCGGCGCGACCGTCGGCCTCGCTGCACAGCCGGCGTCCGCCGCGACGCCCATCCCCGACCACGTGTTCTCGCCGTACTACGAGATGTGGCTGGGCGACGACATCAGCGCCGTGTCCCAGCAGGCGGGCGCCGACCACATCACGCTCGCGTTCGCCCAGACCGAGCGGCAGGGGTCGTGCACGCTCTACTGGAACGGCGACACGTCGCTGCCGATCGCGCAGTCGAGCTTCGGCGCCCAGGTGGACGCGATCCAGGCGCGCGGCGGCAATGTGATCCCGTCCCTCGGCGGCTGGACCGCGGACGACGCGACCGAGGACGGGCAGCTCACCGAGCTGGCGGACTCGTGCACGGACGTGAACAAGATCGCGGCGCAGATCCAGAAGCTGATCACGACGTACGACGTCGAGCGCATCGACTTCGACATCGAGGCGGACTCGATCAACAGCAGCGCCGGCGTGGACCGTCGCAACAAGGCGCTGAAGATCGTCCAGGACTGGGCCGAGGCCAACGGCCGGACGTTCGAGGTGCAGTACACGCTGCCGACCACGACGCAGGGCCTGGCCGCGTCGGGCAAGAACCTGCTGCGCAACGCCGTGACGAACGGCGTCGAGGTCTCGGTCGTCAACGTCATGACCTTCGACTACTGGGAGGGTGACCGCGCGAACATGGCGCAGGACACCGTCACCGCGACGACCGGCCTGGTGAGCTTCCTCAGGACGATCTACCCGTCGAAGACGGACGCGCAGCTCTGGGGCATGGTCGGCATCACGGAGATGATCGGCGTCTCCGACTGGGGCGTGGGGGAGACGTTCTCCCTCGCGAACGCCGACTCGGTGCTCGCCTTCGCGCAGCAGAAGGGCGTCGCCTACCTGTCGTTCTGGGCGCTGCACCGCGACACCGGGGGCTGCGCCGGCGCGCAGACGACGCAGGACGACTGCTCCGGGCTGGCGCAGCAGAGGTTCGAGTTCTCGAAGAAGTTCGCGTCGTTCACCTCCGGCGCGACGGACCCGACGGACCCGACCGACCCGACCGACCCGACGGACCCGACCGACCCGACGGACCCCACCGACCCGACGGACCCCACCGACCCGACCTGCACGGCGGCGCCGTGGAGCGCGTCGCAGGTGTACGTGGGCGGGACGACGGCGTCCTTCGAGGGGCACACGTGGAAGGCCAAGTGGTGGACGCTCGGGGAGAAGCCGGGCGCCGCGACCTGGGGCCCGTGGGCCGACCTCGGCGCGTGCTGACCCGCTAGCGCTCACGGACGCCCGGTCGGACCTCCGGCCGGGCGTCCGCCGTCACGTGGCGCGCGACCGTCGGCCGGACGCCGCGGCACGGGCGCAGTGCTACGCGGACGTCGTGGCCGGCACCCGCAGGAGCCTCCCGGTCCGGAACTGGTCCACCCCCGTGCGACGCAGGACGGCGCTCGTCCAGCCGGGCACGAGCCGCAGACCGACCTCGCCCGTGACGCGTCGCACGTCCACGACGCGGAACTCCTGGCCCCGCCGCTCCAGCACGAACTCGCCCGCGGCGTCGACGTTGCGCACCCAGTCGACGTCCGGCCCGTACGTGAGCGCGAGGACGACGCGGACCGGGTCGGCCGGCGTGTCGCGGTAGGCGAACGCGAAGACGGGCGTGCGGTAGACGCGGCCGCTGCGTCGGCCGACGTGGCGCACGACCGCCATCGGCCCGACCCCCGTCGCGACGCGCAGCATCACGGGGTTCAGGAAACGCTTGTTGCTGCGGGTCACCCAGCGTGGGATCGGCATGGCGACCATCCTGCCCGGGTCCGGCGTCGTCCGCCTCAGGCGGCGCCCGCGCGCGCCGCCCGGTGCGTCGCCGGGCTCACCCCGCGCACGCGCTTGAACGCCGCGCTCAGCGCGAACGGCGACGCGTACCCGACGGTGCGCGCGACCGACGTCAGCGTCGCGTCGGGCTCGAGCAGCAGGTCCGCCGCGAGGTCGAGGCGCCAGCCGGTGAGGTAGCTCATCGCCGGCTCGCCGACGAGCGTGGTGAAGCGCCGCGAGAACGCCGCGCGCGAGAGCCCGACCTCCCGTGCGAGCGCGTCGACGGTCCAGGCGCGGGCCGGGTCGTGGTGGATGAGGCGGAGGGCCGCGCCGACCACCGGGTCCGCGTCGGCGCGGTACCAGCCGGGCGCGTCGTCGCGGGAGAGCCAGGTGCGCAGGCACGAGATGAGGAGCAGGTCGAGCAGGCGGTCGAGCACGGCCTCCTGCCCGGGGAGGTCCTGCACGACCTCGCGCGCGAGCATCTCGACGAGGGTCCCGTCGACGTCGTCGCCGCGCAGCACCACGCGCTGCGGGAGCACGCGCAGGACGCGGCGGCCCACCTCGCCGTCGAGCGGGTAGGTGCCCGTGACGATGACGGTCTCGCCGCCGGGGTCGTTGCCCCACGACCGCACGCCGAGCACCGTCATGGGGGAGGGCCCGCCGTCGACCGCGCGGCACATGTCGGACTCCGGCCCGACGACCACCTGCGGCGCGGTCGTCGGCGCGTCCGCCACGACGTAGTGGGCAGGACCGCGCAGCAGGACGACGTCTCCCGCCTCGACGTGCACGCCCGGGTCCGTCCCGTCGTCGCCCACGGCCGGCCCGACCCAGCCCGACCCGCGCAGCACGGGCACGATCGTCAGCGGCGCCTCGTCCTCGATGCGCATGCCCCAGGGGGCGCGGAGGTGGCTGCGCAGGAGGAAGGCGCCGCGGGCGCGCGGCCCGTCGAGGAGCCCGGCGACGACGTCCATCCGGTCAGGGTACGCACCGCCCCGGAGCCGGGGCCAGAGATCGCCGAGCCGGAGGACCGCGAGACGATCACGTATGGAGACGAGCGTCAGAGCCATGTCGCGTCTCGCCCCTGCCCGGTTGACTGGCATTCGTCCCCGCACCGACCCTCGACAGGAGAGACGCCATGAGCGCCACGACACCGCGCCCGACAGATGCCGCGGTCCCCGCCTCGACCGACGCTCCGACCGCCGCCCCGGCCACCGGCCCGGTCCTCGTCCTCGGCGCGACCGGAAAGTCCGGCCGCCGGGTCGCCGACCGCCTCGACGCCCTCGGGCTCCCCGTGCGGCGCGCGTCCCGCTCCGGAGCCGTCCGCTTCGACTGGGAGGACGAGACCACGTGGGGCCCCGCGGTCGCCGGGGCCGAGGCGGTGTACGTGGTCTACGTGCCCGACCTCGCGATCCCGGGCTCCCCGGAGACCGTCGCCCGGTTCGCGGCCCTCGCCCGGGAGGCGGGCGTGCGCCGGCTCGTCCTGCTCTCGGGTCGCGGCGAGGTCGAGGCGCAGCGCGCGGAGGTGCTCGTCGCCGAGGCGTTCCCCGGCCGCACCGTGGTCCGGTGCGCGTTCTTCGACCAGAACTTCAGCGAGAGCTTCCTGCTCGATCCCGTGCTCGACGGCGTCCTCGCGCTCCCGGTGGACCGGGTCGCCGAGCCGTTCGTCGACCTCGAGGACGTCGCCGACGTCGCGGTCGCGGCTCTCGTCGACGACGCGCACGCCGGACGGGTCTACGAGCTCACCGGTCCGCGCGCGATCACGTTCGCCGACGCCGTCGCGGAGATCGCCGCCGCGAGCGGACGTGACGTGCGGTTCGCGCCGATCACGATCGACGAGTTCGTCGCGGGCCTGCGGGCGATCGGGCTGCCGGAGGACGTCGTGGGTCTCATGCGCTACCTGTTCACCGAGGTGCTCGACGGGCGCGGGACCCCCGTCGCCGACGGGGTCCGCAAGGCGCTGGGCCGCGAGCCGCGCGACTTCCGCGAGTTCGCCGCGCGCGAGGCCGCGGCATGGTCGGTGACCGTCACGGCGACGTCCGGGCAGGCGTCGTGAGCGTCTTCACCATGCTCGTCGTCGCAGGTGCGGTCGCGACGGGTCTCGCGGGCGGGGTGCTCTTCGCGTTCTCCACGTTCGTCCTGGGCGGCTTGCGCCGCCTCCCCGCGGCGGCGGCCGTCGTCGGCCTGGTCGGCGGCGAGCCGGGCGCGGGGCGGGCGCTCGCGGGCGCCGTGGTCGCGCTCGTCGGGATCCTCGGCGTGACCGCGGTGGGCAACGTCCCGCTCAACGAGCGTCTCGACGCGGCGGCGGCCCGGCCCCAGGACCTCGCCGCCGCGTGGGCAGCGTTCCTCCCGCGCTGGCTCGCGTGGAACCACGTGCGGACCGTCGCGGGCGCGGCCGCGACCGCGCTGCTCGCGCTCGCCCTCGTCTGACCGTTCCGCTGCGACTGCCCGAGGCGGCCGGGCCCCGACCGCGGAATAGCCGCGGCCGGGGCCAGGTTGCGCACGACATGAGCGACGTCGCAGCCGCCGAGCCGGCCCACGAGCAGGAGACCGTCCGTCGTGTCCTGGAGGACACGCAGACCTGGGCCGTCGTCGGCCTGTCGAACAACGCGTCGCGCGCCGCGTACGGCGTGGCGCGCGTGCTGCAGGAGCACGGCAAGCGCATCGTGCCGGTGCACCCGTCCGCCGAGACGGTGCACGGCGAGCAGGGCTACGCGACGCTCGCGGACGTCCCGTTCCCCGTCGACGTCGTCGACGTGTTCGTGCGCTCCGAGCTCGCGGGCGACGTCGCCGACCAGGCCGTCGCGATCGGCGCGAAGGCCGTCTGGTTCCAGCTCGACGTGATCGACGAGGACGCCGCGCGCCGCGTCCGCGAGGCCGGCCTCGACATGGTCATGGACCGGTGCCCGGCGATCGAGCTGCCCCTGCTCCGGTCGGGGTCGGCCGGGTGAGTGCGTGACGCACGTCGCGGCGGGCCGTGCTCAGCGGTCGAGGCGTGCGGCGGCCAGGTCGAGGGCCGTGCCGAGCTCGTCCTCCGGGATGTACAGCTCGCCGAGCGACATCGAGAAGGGCGACTCGTCCATCCCGAGGGCTCTGGCCGCGGGCTCGAGGTCGAGGTCCGTCCCGTCCTCGGAGATCCCGCTGTCGACGTAGACCGGCATGCCCGACACCTCGGGCAGCACGACCGTCAGCACGGCGGCCAGCGCGTCGGGGTGCGGCTCGGGACGCTCGGCGTCCTCGGCCGGGAGCAGGCGCACCCCGACGCCCAGGTCGCACGCACCCTCGCAGTTGCTCGCACCGGTGTACAGGCTCACCTCGACGGGGAGGTCCGCCGCGTCCAGCGCGTGCTGGACCGCGGGCAGGGCCCGCTCGACGTCCGCGTAGGAGACGTTCGAGGTGTCGAACGGGGAGCGCCCGTCGAGCACCGCGCAGCCGGAGACGGACACGACGCACGTCGCGACGAGACCGGCCGCGACGACGGTCCGCAGGGTGCGGGGGACCAGTGAGAGACGCACCCGCCGAGGGTACGCGAACGGGCGCTCAGTCCCGCGGCGCGAACGTGAGCACGGGACGCCCCGTGCGGGGGTGCGTCAGCACGTCGCTCCGCACGCCGTAGACCGGGTCGAGCACCTCGGGGACCAGCACCTCGTGCACGTCGCCCGCGGCGACGACCCGGCCGTCCGCGAGCACGACGACGTGGTCGCACGTCTGGGCGGCGAGGTTGAGGTCGTGGAGCGCGGCGAGGACGGTCACGCCGTCGTCGGCCAGGTCGCGCAGGACGCGCATCGTGTCGAGCTGTGCGGCGATGTCGAGGTGGTTGGTCGGCTCGTCGAGCAGCAGCAGCGCGGGCTCCTGGGCGAGCGCGCGCGCCAGGTGCACGCGCTGGCGCTCGCCGCCGGAGAGCGTCGCGACCTCCCGCTCGGCGAACGCGGCCATGCCCGCGCGGGCGAGCGCCGCGGTCGCGGCCTCCCGGTCGTGCGCGGAGTCGCCCGCGAGGAGCGAGCGATGGGGGATGCGGCCCAGGAGGACGGCGTCGAGCACGGAGAGCGGGAGGTCGGTCGTCGCGTCCTGCTCGACGAGCGCGAGGACGCGCGCGCGCCGCCGCCGCGGCATCGCGAGCAGGTCCGCGCCGTCGAAGCGCACGCGCGCGGCGTCGTCGGGCCCGGCGGTCGGGGCGCGGACCCCCGCGAGCACGCGCAGGAGCGTCGACTTGCCGGAGCCGTTGGGCCCGAGCAGCCCGCTCACCGCGCCGGTCGGGGCGGTGCAGTCGACCCCGTCGAGGACCAGGCGACCGTCGACGGACCACGACACGCGCGCGGCGTCCAGCCCGCCGGGGCTCCGCGGACCCGGGCTGCGCCGGGCAGCGTCGTCGAGGCGGTCCCGCACGTCGTCCGCGCCCGCCCCGGGCACCGCGGGCGCCGTCGTGCGTGTGGTCTCGCTCATGCGGCCTTCCTCCCGCGCCACAGCAGCAGCGCGAACACCGGGGCGCCGATCGCGGCGGTGACGATCCCCACGGGCAGCTCGCGGGGCGCGAACACGGTGCGCGCGAGCGTGTCCGCCCAGACGAGGAACGTCGCGCCGAACAGCGCGGACAACGGCAGCAGGAGGCGGTGCCGCGCGCCCGTGAGGAGCCGCACCGCGTGCGGCAGGATCAGCCCGACGAACCCGATGGACCCCGACTGGGAGACGAGCGCCCCGGTGAGCAGCGCGACGCCCACGAGCAGCGTCCAGCGCACGCGCGCGACGTCGACCCCGAGCGTGGACGCGGCGGTGTCGCCGAACGTGAAGGCGTCCAGCACGGAGCCGGTCGACGCGAGCAGGGTCCCGAGCACGAGGGTCGCGCCGCCCGCGACCGCGACGGAGGTCCACGTCGCTCCGGCGACGGACCCCATGAGCCACGAGAGGATCTCGCGGTAGGAGTCGCCGGTCGCGGACCAGAAGATGACGAAGCTCGTCGCGGCCGCCGCGAGCTGGCTCACCGCGAGGCCCGCGAGCACCGTCCGCGTGGGCGTGAGCGCGCCGAGCGCGCCCGCGAGGCCGAGCGCCGCGACGAGCGCGAGCACCGCGCCCCCGAACGCCGCGACCGGCAGGAGCACGGTCCACCCGGCGACCAGCACGAGCACCGCGCCGAGCGATGCGCCCGACGACAGCCCGAGGAGGTACGGGTCCGCGAGCGGGTTGCGCGTGAGCGACTGCATGACGACGCCGCACACGGCCAGCCCGGCGCCGACCGCCGCGGCGGTGAGCACGCGGGGGAGGCGGAGCTGCCACACCATGCCGTCCTGCAGCGTGCCGAGCGGCTCGAGGCCGAGCAGCCCGCCGAGCCCGAGGTGGGTCGCGACCGAGCGCCACACGTCCCCGACCGCGAGGTCCGCCGGGCCGATCGTCACCGTGAACAGCACCGTCACGACGAGGGCGCCGACGCCGGCCGGCACCCACCATCCCGCGCCGCGGCGCGCGCGGGCCCCCCGGCCGTCCGGTCGGGCGAGTGGCGTGGGAGCGGGCCGGGTGCGCAGCGTCGTCACAGGCCGAGCGCCTCCAGCTGCGCCGCGAGGTCCACGACGGCATCGACGTTGCGCACGCCGGCCTCGGTCGCCGGGAACGGGATCGTCAGGTACCGGCCCTCGCGCACGGCGGTCATCTCGGCCGTCGCCGGGTTGGACTCGAGCCGCTCGATCTTCGCGTCCGCGGTGTTCCACGCGGCGTCGACGAGGACGAGGACGTCGGGGTCGGCGGCGATCGCCTCCTCCCACGCGAACGCGGTCCAGGTGTCGTGCACGCCGCCTGCGACGTTCTCCAGCCCGACGGCGTCCATGATCATCTGCGGCGCTCCGATGCCCGCGCCGACGTAGGGGATGTCGTCCCCGGACGAGTACCACAGGGCCGTGAGCCCGCGCTCGTCCCGGGCGACGCCGTCGAGCGTCGCACGCTGCTCGGCGACGAGGTCGGCGGCCGCGTCCTGCGCGTCGAAGATCGTGCCGACCTCCGTGATCTCGGCGAACACGTCGTCGAACGTCAGCGGGTCCGGCATGTACTCCGGCGCCTTGCACGCGGCCGGCGAGACGTACGTCGCGACGCCGAGCCGCGCGAGCGTCTCGCGGTCGCCCGCGCCCTCGGCCGTGAGGTTGGACTCCCAGCCCGCGTAGACGAGGTCGGGCTCGGTCCCCAGGACCGCCTCGGCGCCGGGGACCTGGTCCGACATCGGCTCTGCCACCGCCGGGACGGCCGCCGCGGCGTCGGCCAGGGACGCGGGGACCGGGCCGTCGGCGAACGCGCTCGCGACGATCCGGTCGCCCAGCCCGAGCGCGAGCAGCATCTCCGTGGTGCTCGACTTGATCGTCACCACGCGCTCCGGCGCCGCGTCGAACGTCACCTCGAACCCGCAGTCGTCGAGCGTGAGGGGGTAGGCGGTCGCGGTCACGTCGCCCGACGGCGGGGCGTCACCGCCCGCGTCCGGCTCGTCACCGGGTGCGGTGCTCGACGAGCAGGCGGCGAGCGCGAGGGCGAGCGTGGCGGCCGGGAGCACGAGGGCGACGCGGCGTGCGGACCGGCGGGACAGAGGGCGAGGCAGAGTGCGAGGCAGGATGCGGGAGAAGGGCACGGGCGGGGTCTCCGGGGTCGGGCGCGTCGCGGCGAACCCTCGACGGGCACGCCGCTGCGGCGGTGCGTTCTCGATGCCGACCGGCGAGCGCCGACCGGGACCGACGCGTCATCTCGCGTCGCGCGGACCCGCGGCACAGATCCGGTGCCGCCCCGACGGGCCAGTGCGGGGCCCGTGATCCTCCGCCAGCCTAGTCCTTCCCGCGCGGCGGCGTGGCAGAGTGTCCGTCGTGACGGAGCCATCGAACCAGCCTGCCCAGACCCCCGCGCCGTTGCGTGCCGTCGTGACCGGCGCGTCGTCGGGCATCGGGGAGGCGTGCGTCCGGTTCCTGCGTGCTCGTGGCTGGGACGTCGTCGCGTTCGCGCGGCGCGCGGACCGGCTCGCCGAGGTCGCGGAGCGCACGGGCGCCCACCCCGTCGTCGGGGACGTCACGTCGGACGACGACGTCGCACGCCTCGTCGCGGAGGCGGGCGCGCGGGGGTCGGTGCACGCGCTGCTCAACGTCGCCGGGTTCGGGCTCGGCGTCGACCACGTCGACGAGGCGAAGATCGACGAGTGGCGCGCGATGTACGAGACGAACGTGCTGGGCACCGTGCGCGTGACGAAGGCGTTCCTGCCGCTCCTGCGCGCGTCGCGCCGGGGCGACATCGTGCTCATGACGTCGACCGCGGGTCACGACACCTACGTCGGCGGGTCGGGCTACGTCGCGTCCAAGCACGCGCTGCTCGGGGTCGCGAGGACGCTCCGGCTGGAGCTCGTGGGCGAGCCGATCCGCGTCATCGAGATCGCCCCTGGCCTCGTGCACACGCCGGAGTTCTCGCTCAACCGCTACCACGGGGACCAGGCCGGGGCCGACGCCGTGTACGCCGGGGTCGTGGACCCGCTCACCGCGGACGACGTCGCCGACGTCGTGACCTTCGCCGTGACGCGCCCGCACCACGTCAACATCGACTCGCTCGTGCTGCGTCCCGTCGCCCAGGCGTCGACGTACTCCCTGTGGCGTGCCCCGCTCGTCCCGAAGGGCGTCGACCCGGCCTGAGCGCCGAACGAGCACGGTCCGGTGGCCGGGACCGTGGCGCGAAGGCTGCGACGGGCGTTGACTGGGAGCGACGAGAGGGCGGCAGATGAGCGGCAGCGTGCGACAGCGTGAGCACGCCGGGGCGTGGGCGGCGCTCGCGGGGGTCGTGTGCGCAGCCGTCGGGTTCGCCGTCGCCGAGCTCGTCGCGGCGCTCGTCGGCCCGGGGTCGAGCCCGCTGTTCGCCGCCGGGGCCGGGGTGGTCGACGCCGTCCCCGGGCCGGTCAAGGACTGGGCGGTCGCGACGTTCGGCACGGCCGACAAGACGGTCCTGCTCGGCGGCATGGCGGTCGTCCTCGCCGCGGGCGCGGCGCTCGCGGGCCGGCTCGAGCTGCGCCGTCCGCCGTGGGGCTCCGTGCTGCTGGGCGTCGTGGGAGCGGTGGCCGCCGTCGTGGCCGCGGGCCGGCCGGGTGCGAGCGTCGCGTGGGCGCTGCCCTCGCTCGTCGGCGTGGGGGTCGCGATCCTGCTGCTCCGGGCGTCCCTCGCGCCGCTGCGCGGCCCGACCGGCGCGGGCCTCCCCGTCGAGAGCGTCGCCGACGACGGCCGGGCGGGTTCCGGCGCGCGTGGCCGGATGGACCGGCGCCGCTTCCTCCTCGTCACCGGCCTCGCCGCCGCGGCAGGCGTCGTCGCGCTCGCGACGTCGCGCGCGGTGTCGGCCGGGTCGCGCGCCGTCACGGCCGCGCGCGAGGCGCTGCGGCTGCCGGCACCGGCGACGCCCGCGCCGGCCGTCCCCGCCGGGGCGGACCTGGGGGTCCCGGGACTCGCGCCGTACGTGACCCCGAACGGCGACTTCTACCGGATCGACACCGCGCTGCGCGTGCCCCAGGTGGACCCCGCCTCGTGGACGCTGCGCGTGACCGGTCTCGTCGACGAGCCGTTCGAGCTCACGCTCGACGAGCTCCTCGCGCTCCCGCTCACCGAGCACCACGTGACGCTCACGTGCGTGTCGAACGAGGTCGGCGGCGACCTCGTGGGCAACGCGCGGTGGCTCGGGTACCCCGTGCGCGAGCTGCTCGCGCGCGCCGGGGTCCGCGACGGCGCCGACATGGTCCTGTCCACGAGCGCCGACGGCTGGACGGCGAGCACGCCGCTCGACGTCCTGGTCGACCCCGACCGGGCGTGCCTGCTCGCGGTCGGCATGAACGGCGAGCCGCTGCCCGCGGAGCACGGGTTCCCCGCCCGGCTCGTCGTGCCGGGGCTCTACGGCTACGTGTCCGCGACCAAGTGGGTCACCGAGCTCAAGGTCACGACCTTCGCCGACGACGTCGCGTACTGGTCCACGCGCGGCTGGTCCGAGCGCGGCCCGATCAAGCTCGCGTCGCGCGTCGACACGCCGCGCGCGGGGGCGCCCGTCACCGCGGGCGCGGTGACCGTCGCGGGCGTCGCGTGGGCGCAGCACACGGGGGTCGCGGGCGTGGAGGTCCGGGTCGACGACGGCACGTGGCGCCCGGCGACGCTCGCCGACACGGTGGGCCCCGACACGTGGCGGCAGTGGTCGTACGCGTGGGACGCCACGCCGGGGGAGCACCGCCTGACGGTGCGTGCGACCGACGCCGACGGCCGCACGCAGACCGCCGACGTCGCCCCGCCCGCCCCCGACGGCGCGTCCGGGTGGCACGAGGTCACCGTGCGCGTGGGCTGACGGGACGGGCGTCCGGCCCGTGGACCCCGGGTTGTCCGCCCGGGTCCGCCCTGGCACCATGTCCGCGTGACCTCCCCGCGCCCCACGAGCAGCACGCTCGTCGTCGCGCGCCCGCAGGTCCCCTCCGCCACCTGTTGTTGAGGGCTCGCGGCGCCCTGCGCAGCCTCGACCTGGTGTCCGCGAGCAGCCTCCCGCCCCTCCCTCTCCGTGAGGGGGGCGTGACGGTCGCCGGTCTCGTGCCACGGGCTCATCGATGAGTCCCGCGCGACGCCCGGGTCTGCACCTCCGGACGCCCGCCGAGCACAGGACGCGAGACCACCATGTACGTTCCCCCGCACTTCCCCCGCTACCGGCCGACCGCGACGCTCCCGCCCGCCGTCGCCCCGGCCGAGCCGCCGCTCACCCTCGAGTGGCTCGTCGCGCGCGACATCGACGCCTACACCGCGCGCCGCCGCGCGGCGGCTACCATGGACGCACAGGCGTCGACCCGGCCATCACCGGCGAGCCTCCGGAAGAACGGGACCCGCGCCGTCGGGCAGGCCTGACGGCCCCGCGGCCAGGTCCTCACTAGAACCGGACGGGTGGGCCCGTCACAGCCTGCGACGAGCGGTCGGCGACCGCCCGCCGGGCCCGACGGCGTCGGGCACCGGAGGACGACGCCGGCAAGCGAGGTGGTACCGCGGCGAGCCCACCCTGGGTGGGGGAGTCGTCCTCGCAGGAGAGCACGACCGACCCGTACCACCACGGCGGACCTCCGCCGGCCGCTACCCACCGGAGTCCTCGAGACCATGGCCTACCCGCTGCACCGCGACCTCTCGTCCGATCCCACCACCGACTCCACGACCGCCGACGCGCGCCCCGGCGCGGCGTTCGGCGTCCCGGCCTCCCCGGACCTGCCCGCGATCGAGCGCGAGGTGCTCGCCTACTGGGACGCGGACGACACGTTCCGCGCGTCGGTCGAGCGCAACCCCGCCGGCGAGAACGGCAGCAACGAGTTCGTCTTCTACGACGGCCCGCCCTTCGCCAACGGCCTGCCCCACTACGGGCACCTGCTCACGGGCTACGCGAAGGACGTCGTCCCGCGCTACCAGACGATGCGCGGCAAGCACGTCGAGCGCCGCTTCGGCTGGGACACGCACGGCCTGCCCGCCGAGCTGGAGGCGATGGACCAGCTCGGGATCAAGACCAAGGAGGAGATCCTCGAGCTGGGGATCGAGCGGTTCAACGACGCGTGCCGCGCGTCGGTGCTCAAGTACACGAGCGAGTGGCAGGACTACGTGACCCGCCAGGCGCGCTGGGTCGACTTCGAGCACGACTACAAGACGCTCGACCCGACGTTCATGGAGTCGGTCCTGTGGGCGTTCAAGCAGCTCTACGACAAGGGCCTCGTGTACGAGGGCTTCCGCGTGCTGCCGTACTGCTGGAACGACCAGACGCCGCTGTCCAACCACGAGCTGCGCATGGACGAGGACGTGTACCAGGTCCGCCAGGACCCGGCGGTCACGGTCGGCTTCCGGCTCGAGACGGGCGAGCTCGCGCTCATCTGGACGACGACGCCCTGGACGCTGCCGTCCAACCTCTTCGTCATGGTCGGCCCCGACGTCGAGTACGTCGTCGTCGAGTCGTCCTTCACGGGCGTCAAGGAGCGGTACGTGATCGCGGCCGAGCGCCTCGGGGCGTACGCGCGCGAGCTCGCCGACGAGGGCGTCGAGGACGTGACGACGCAGGTCGTCGAGCGGCTCACGGGCGCCGACCTCGTCGGGCGGTCCTACACGCCGCCGTTCTCCTACTTCGCGGGCCACCCCGGTGCGCACCGCGTGGTCGAGGCGGACTTCGTCACGACCACGGACGGCACCGGGCTCGTGCACAACGCCGGCGCGTTCGGCGAGGAGGACAAGGTCGTCTCCGACCGCGAGGGCGTCGAGCCCGTGCTGCCGGTCGCGTCCGACGGCAAGTTCGTCTTCCCCGTCGTCGACTACGAGAGCCTCCAGGTCTTCGACGCGAACGCGCTCATCATCGACCACCTCAAGGGCCGGACGCGCCACGACGCCGCGGTCGCCGCGGGCGAGCAGACCCCGGACCTCGCGCTCGGCGCGACGAGCCCCGGGACGGTGCTGCTGCGCCGCGAGTCGTACGCGCACTCCTACCCGCACTGCTGGCGCTGCCGGCAGCCGCTCATCTACATGGGCGTGTCGTCGTGGTTCGTCGCGGTGTCGACGTTCAAGGACCGGATGGTCGAGCTCAACGAGCAGATCTCCTGGACGCCCGAGCACATCCAGCACGGCCAGTTCGGCAAGTGGCTCGAAAACGCGCGCGACTGGTCGATCACGCGCAACCGGTTCTGGGGCAGCCCCGTGCCGGTGTGGCGCTCGGACGACCCGCAGTACCCGCGCATCGACGTCTACGGCTCGTTCGCCGAGCTCGAGCGCGACTTCGGCACGCTCCCGCGCAACGAGAAGGGCGAGCCGGACCTGCACCGCCCGTTCGTCGACCGCCTCACGCGGCCGAACCCCGACGACCCGACGGGCCGCTCGACCATGCGCCGCGTCGAGGACGTCATGGACGTCTGGTTCGACTCGGGGTCCATGCCCTACGCGCAGGTGCACTACCCGTTCGAGAACACCGACTGGTTCGAGCACCACAACCCGGGCGACTTCATCGTCGAGTACATCGGCCAGACGCGCGGCTGGTTCTACACGCTGCACGTGCTCGCCACCGCGCTGTTCGACCGCCCCGCGTTCCGCTCGGCCGTCTCGCACGGCATCGTGCTGGGCTCCGACGGCCGCAAGATGAGCAAGTCCCTGCGCAACTACCCGGACGTCAACGAGGTCTTCGACCGCGACGGCTCCGACGCGATGCGCTGGTTCCTCATGAGCTCGCCCATCCTGCGCGGCGGCAACCTCGTCGTCACCGAGGACGGGATCCGCGACGCGGTGCGCCAGGTGCTGCTCCCGCTGTGGAGCACGTACTACTTCTTCACCCTGTACGCGAACACGTCGAAGGCGCAGGCGCGCGCGGGCGAGCCGGGCGGGTCGGCGGGATACGTCGCGCAGAAGGTCGCACCCGAGCGCGTGGCCGGGCTCCCGGCGCTCGACCGGTACCTGCTCGCGCGCACGCACGACCTCGTCGTGCGCGTCACCGAGCAGCTCGACGCGTACGACATCGCGGGCGCGTGCGAGACGGTCCGCGAGCACCTCGACGTCCTGACGAACTGGTACGTGCGCACGCAGCGCGACCGGTTCTGGGCCGAGGACGCGGACGCGTTCGACACGCTGTACACCGCGCTCGAGACGCTCACGCGCGTCATGGCGCCGCTCGCTCCGCTGCTCGCGGAGGAGGTGTGGCGCGGCCTGACGGGCGGGCGCTCGGTGCACCTCACCGACTGGCCGGCGTCCACAGAGGATGTCGGCGAGGACGGCGCGTCCGCCGTGGCCGTGCGCCACGTCCCGGACGCGTCCCTCGTCGCCGACCCCGCGCTCGTCGCCGCGATGGACGAGGTCCGCGCCGTGGCGTCGGCCGCGCTCGGCCTGCGCAAGGCGAACCAGCTCCGCGTGCGCCAGCCGCTCGCGCGCCTCACGGTCGTCGTGGACGACCCCGAGGCCCTCGCCCCGTACACCGACCTGCTCGCGCGCGAGCTCAACGTCAAGGCGGTCGACCTCGAGTCGACCGACTCCGACGCCGCCGAGCGGTTCGGCATCACCCAGCGCCTCGCCGTGAACGCCCGCGCCGCGGGCCCGCGCCTGGGGCGCGGCGTCCAGGCCGTCATCAAGGCCTCGAAGGCCGGGGCGTGGCGCGTGGACGACGCCGGGGACGTCGTCGTGACGACGGACGACGGCGACGTCGCGCTCCTGGCCGCGGAGTACGAGCTGACGACCGTGGTCGCCGACCGCGGCGTCGCCGAGGGAGAGGCGCCGAGCGTCGCCGCCGCGGTGCTCGCGGGCGGCGGGTTCGCCGTCCTCGACCTCGTGCTCGACGACGCGCTGCTCGCCGAGGGCTACGCGCGCGACGTGATCCGCGACGTGCAGGACGCCCGCAAGGCCGCCGGCCTCGACGTGGCCGACCGCATCCGGCTGTCGCTCGACGTTCCGGGCCAGTGGCTCGTCGCGGTCGACGAGCACCGCGACCTCGTCGCGCGCGAGACGCTCGCGGTCGAGGTCGTCGTCGAGACGTCGCCGACCGACGTGCGCTCCGTGCGCGTCGAGAAGGCCGACGGCACCGTCCCGGATGCGGCGGTGATCCTGTGAGCGCCGCCCGCAAGGACCCCGGCGCCGCACGCCGGCAGAGCGCGAAGGACGCCCGTGCGGCGGCGGAGGACGCCGCCGCGCAGGCGGACCTCGAGCGCGTCTACCAGCACATCGTGGCCCGTGCGCCCGAGCACGACTTCGACCCGACGATCGACCGGGTGCGGCGCCTGTTCGAGCTGCTGGGCGACCCGCAGCACGCGTTCCGGACGATCCACCTCACCGGGACCAACGGCAAGACGAGCACCGCGCGCGTCGCCGAGCGGCTCGTGCGCGAGCACGGCCTGCGCACCGGCCTGTTCACGAGCCCGCACCTGACGAGCGTCACCGAGCGGATCGTCGTCGACGGCGAGCCGCTCTCGCCGCGACGGTTCGTCGAGGTCTGGGACGACGTGTACCCGTACGTCCAGGTCGTCGACGCCGAGCTCGCGGAGGCCGGGCAGTCGCAGCTCAGCTTCTTCGAGGTGCTCACGGGCGTGGCGTTCGCCGCGTTCGCCGACACGCCCGTGGACGTCGCGATCGTCGAGGTGGGCATGGGCGGCGAGTGGGACTCGACCAACGTGGTCGACGCCGAGGTCGCCGTCGTGACGCCTGTCGCGCTGGACCACGAGCGCTGGCTCGGCAGCACGCTCGAGGAGATCGCGACGGTCAAGTCGGGCATCGTCAAGGACGGCGCGACCGTCGTCTCCGCGGCCCAGCGCCCGGAGGTCGAGGAGGTGCTGCGGGCCCGCGTCGAGCGCGTCGGCGCGCGCCTGCTGCGCGAGGGCGTCGACCTGGACGTCGCGGCACGGCAGGTCGCGGTCGGGGGCCAGCTCCTCGACCTGCGCACCCCCGCGGCGCTCTACGCCGAGGTGTTCCTCCCGCTGCACGGCGAGCACCAGGCGCACAACGCGCTCCTCGCGCTCGCCGCGGTCGAGGCGTTCCTCGGCGGGCGCGCGCTCGACGGCCAGGTGGTCGAGACCGCGTTCGCGGACGTCACGTCGCCGGGCCGGCTCGAGGTCGTGCGGTCGAGCCCGACCGTCCTCGTCGACGCCGCCCACAACGCCGCGGGGGCGGAGGCGCTCGCGGTCGCGCTGGGGGAGGCGTTCGACCTGCGCCACCTCGTCGGGGTCGTCGCGATCATGGCGGACAAGGACGCGGAGCCGCTGCTCGCGGCGCTCGAGCCGGTGCTGTCCGAGGTGGTCGTGACGCGCAACAGCTCGGAGCGCTCGGCCGACCCGACGGAGCTCGCCGAGCTCGCCGCGGACGTGTTCGGCGAGGACCGCGTGCACAGCACCGAGCGGCTCGACGAGGCGCTCCAGGTGGCCGTCGACCTCGCCGAGCGGGACGACGCGGTGGGCGTCGGGACGGGCTCGGGCGTGCTCGTCACGGGCTCGGTCGTCACGGTCGCCGACGCGCGCATCCTCCTCGGGCGCGGCTGACGCCCCGTCCCGCGCGGCACTGATACTCCGCGCACGAGGCGCGCCACCGGGTGGCGCGCCTCGTCGCGTCGGGGACGCCTCGCGGCCCGCCGCACCCGGGTGTTTGATGGAGGCGACGACGGCGACGGGCACGCCGGGCGGGGGTCGTCAGCGTCCGGACCACCGGGCGCACGGACCGATGGAGGGATGACCGGTGAAGAAGCTGCTCAACGATCCCCAGGACGCGGTGTCGGAGTCCCTGGAGGGCTTCGGCCAGGCGCACGCCGACCTCGTGGAGGTGCACGTCGCGCCGCCCTACGTGTCGCGCGCCGGGGGTGCGGTCCCCGGGAAGGTCGGGCTGGTCTCGGGCGGCGGCTCGGGGCACGAGCCGCTGCACGCGGGCTTCGTCGGGTCGGGCATGCTCGACGCCGCGGTCCCCGGCGCGGTCTTCACCTCGCCGACGCCGGACCAGATCGTCCCGGCGATCCTCGGCGCCGACTCGGGCGCGGGCGTCCTCGCGATCGTGAAGAACTACACGGGCGACGTGCTGAACTTCGAGACCGCGGTCGAGCTCGTCGAGGCGGAGGGCACGCAGGTCACGAGCATCCTCGTCAACGACGACGTCGCGGTCGAGGACTCGCTCTACACCGCGGGCCGCCGCGGCGTCGCGGGCACCGTCGCGGTCGAGAAGATCGCGGGGGCCGCGGCCGAGCGCGGCGACGACCTGGGGGCCGTGACGGAGATCGCGGGCCGCGTCGTCGCGAACGTGCGCTCGATGGGCGTCGCGCTCACCGCGTGCACCGTCCCGCACGTCGGCAAGCCGAGCTTCGACCTCGGCGACGACGAGGTCGAGATCGGGATCGGCATCCACGGCGAGCCGGGGCGGCACCGCATCCCGATGGCCTCGGCGGACGAGATCACGCAACGGCTCGTGGACCCCGTCGCCGACGACCTGGGCCTGTCGGACGGCGAGGACGTGTTGCTGTTCGTTAACGGAATGGGCGGTACGCCGCTGTCCGAGCTGTACGTCGTCTATCGTCAGGCGAGGAGGCTGCTCGAGGGGCGCGGCGTACGGGTGACGCGCTCGCTCGTCGGCAACTACGTCACGTCGCTGGAGATGCAGGGTGCGTCGGTCACCGTGCTGCGCCTGGACGACGAGCTCACCGCCCTGTGGGACGCTCCCGTCCACACGGCTGCGCTGCGCTGGTGAGCGGGTGCCCTTTCGTGCAGTCTCCGAGAGCCGGCGGACCGCCGGCTCGACGGCGAGGAGAGGTGGGGCATGACGCTGGACGTGGCCTGGGCGGACCGGTGGACGCGGCTGAGCGCGGAGCGCATCGCGGCGGCACGGGACGAGCTGACCGAGCTGGACCGCCAGATCGGTGACGGCGACCACGGGGAGAACCTCGACCGGGGGTTCCGCGCGGTGGTCGCCAAGCTCGACGGGGCGGCGGCCGGCGACCAGCCGCCGGGCCAGATCGGCGACGTGCTCAAGCTGGTGGCCACGACGCTCATGTCGTCCGTCGGCGGTGCTTCGGGCCCGCTCTACGGGACGGCGTACCTCCGGGCCGCGAAGGTGACCGGGCTCGCGGAGCTCGACGCGCACGGCGTCGTCGCGCTCCTCGAGGGCGCGCTCGAGGGCATCACCGCGCGCGGCAAGGCCCAGCTCGGCGAGAAGACGATGGTGGACGCGTGGCAGCCCGCCGTGGACGCGGCCGAGGGCGCCGCCGACGGTGGCGCGTCGACCGCCGACGTCCTCGCTGCGGCCGCCACGGCGGCGCGCGCGGGCGCCGAGGCGACGATCCCCCTCGTCGCCACCAAGGGGCGGGCGAGCTACCTCGGTGAGCGCAGCGCGGGTCACCAGGACCCGGGCGCGACCTCGACCGCGATCCTGCTCGAGGCCGCGCGCGACGCGGCGACCGCGTGAGCGGCACGGTCGGGGCGCGGGCGCGCGTCGCGCTGGTCCTCGTCTCGCACTCGCAGCGGCTCGCGGAGGGCGCGGTCGAGCTGTCCGCGCAGATGGCGCCCGGTGTGCTGCTGCTCGCGGCCGGCGGGACCGACGACGGCGGGCTCGGCACCAGCTACGACCGCGTGTCCGCGGCGCTCGAGGAGGCGCTGGGCGTCGCCGACGGCGTGGTCGTGCTCGCCGACCTGGGCTCGGCCGTCATGACGGTCGAGTCGGTCCTGGACATGGAGGACGGGTTCGACGGGAGGGTCCGGCTCGCCGACGCCCCGTTCGTCGAGGGGGCCGTCGCGGCGGCGGTGACCGCCCACGGCGGCGGGGACGTCGCCGAGGTGCTCGCGTCCGCCGAGCACGCGGGCGGGACGTTCGCGGTCGCGGCCGGCGCCCCCGAGAACGGGGGACCGGCCGCCGCGTCGGCGGCCCCCACGGACGGCGCGGCGCGCGCCGTCGTCACGCTGCGCAACCCGCTCGGCCTGCACGCGCGCCCGGCGGCCGTGCTGGCCCGCCTCGTCGCGGGCTACGACGCGAGCGTCGCGATCGACGGCGTCAACGGGGCGAGCGTGCTCGAGCTCATGAAGCTCGGCGCGACCGGCGGCAAGGAGCTCACGGTGACCGGGGAGGGCCCCCAGGCCGCCGACGCCGTGCGTGCGGTGGTCGAGGCCGTGGAGGGTGGTTTCGGCGAGGTCTGAGCCGATGCTCGTGTGACGGCGATCACGCGAGATTGCAGTTGATGCAAAATTGCACGGGATGCAAGAATAGTCTCGTGCCCACGACTCTCCCTGACGTGCCCGCTCGCCCCTCGTTGGCCGAGCGGGCCGCGGCGTGCCTCGCACCGTCTCCCGGCGGGCTGCGGGAGCGCAAGAAGCGCGCCCGGCGCGAGGCGCTCGTCGAGGCCGCGCAGACGCTCGTGCTGGAGCGCGGTCTCGAGGCGGTGACGGTCGAGGACATCTGCGCCGAGGTCGGGGTCTCGCCGCGCACGTTCTTCAACTACTTCCCGTCGAAGGACGACGCCGTGCTCGGCCTCGAGGACCTCGCCGTGCGGCCCGAGATCGTGGCGACCTTCGTCGGGGGCGGTCCCACGGGGGCGCTGCTCGACGACCTCGAGGTCGTCGTGGCCGACGTGCTGGCGCAGCAGATCGTCACGCCCGAGCGCATGGCGCGCACGCTCGAGCTCGTCCAGCGCGAGCCGCACCTCGTCACCCGGCACGTCGCCTGGGTCGAGGGGCACCGCGCCGAGCTCGTCGACATGTTCCTCGCACGCCGCGCCGTGCGGCCCTTCGTCCCCGACCCCGAGCTCCTGGCACTCGTGGTCATGAGCCTGCTGCGCGCGAGCACGCTCGAGTGGCAGCAGCGCGACCGCGAGGGCGAGCCGGTGGACCACCTGCCCGCCGTCGTCGGACAGCTCCGCGCGCTGCTCCAGGACTCGCGCGCCCCCGATCCCGCGGCCCGCTAGCCGTACGCCCTCGACGCCGCACGAGGGCACGGACGCCCCGGCGTCCGCACCGCCACCCGCTCCTCCCCACCACCCGACGACGGGCCGCGCCCGTCGGCGCGCTCCCGCCCGTCCTGACCGAACCGGATCCTCATGGCCTCCACCACCGCAGCACCGCCCGTCGACGGCGGCAAGCCGCTCGTCGTGCTCACCCCGCGCACCGTGTGGGTGATCTTCGGCGCCCTCATGGCGTCGATGTTCCTGTCCTCGCTCGACCAGTCGATCGTCGGCACCGCGATGCCGACGATCGTCGGCGAGCTCCACGGCGTCGAGCACCAGGGGTGGGTCATCACGGCCTACATCCTGGCGATCGCGATCGTCATGCCCCTCTACGGCAAGTTCGGCGACCTGTGGGGCCGGCGCTGGCCGTTCCTCGTCGCCATCGGCCTGTTCACGGTCGCGTCCGCCGGCGCCGGGTTCGCGCAGACCTTCCCGGAGCTCGTCGCCTGGCGCGGCGTGCAGGGCCTCGGCGGCGGCGGTCTCATGATCCTGTCGCAGGCGATCATCGCCGACATCGTCCCCGCGAAGGACCGCGGCAAGTACATGGGGCCCATGGGCGCCCTGTTCGGCATCGCGGCCGTCATCGGGCCGCTCCTCGGCGGCTGGTTCACCGAGGGTCCGGGCTGGCGCTGGGCGTTCTGGATCAACGTCCCGATCGGCGTCGCGGCGTTCGTCGTCGCGTGGGTCGCGCTCAAGCTCCCGTCGCACCGCTCCGGCCGCAAGATCGACGTCGCCGGCATCTTCTTCCTCGTCGTCGCCACCTCCGGCATCGTGCTCGTCACGAGCTGGGAGTCCCTCACCAGCTCGCGCGGCTACGACTGGTCGGACCCGTGGCTCCTGGGCCTCGTGGCCGCGGTGGTCGTGTCGGTCGCGATGTTCGTCGTGGTGGAGAACCGCGCCGAGGAGCCGCTGCTCCCGCTGCACCTGTTCAAGAACCGGACGTTCACGATCGCGACCCTCATCGGCCTCGTGCTCGGCATGGGCATGTTCTCCGCGCTCGCCTTCCTGCCGACGTTCCTCCAGATGTCCACCGGCGCGGGCGTCACCGAGTCCGGGTTCCTCATGCTGCCGATGATGGTCGGCGTCATGATCACGGCCATCGGGTCGGGTATCGCGATCACGAAGACCGGCCGCTACAAGATCTACCCGGTCCTCGGCCTCGCGATCACCGCGGCCGGCATGATGTGGCTCACGCGCATCACGGGCGACATGTCGATGTGGCTCTTCGGCGCGATGATCCTCGTCATGGGCGCCGGCATGGGCCTCGTCATGCAGACGATCGTCCTCGCGGTGCAGAACTCGGTCGACCCGCACGAGATCGGGACGGCGACGAGCGCGAACAACTTCTTCCGCGAGATCGGCGCGGCCGTCGGGACGGCGCTGTTCAGCACGATCTTCACGTCGCGGCTCGCCGACAACCTCGAGGGCGTCTTCGCGGGCCTGCCCGCGGGCTCGGCCCCTGCCGGGGCCGAGGGGTCGTCGCTCACGCCCGAGATGGTGCAGCAGCTGCCCGAGCCGATCCACACCGGCGTCGTCGACGCGTTCACCGACGCGCTCGCCCCCGCCTTCTGGTACCTCGTCCCGCTCGTGCTCGTCGGGTTCGTCCTCGCGCTGTTCCTGCGCGAGGTCAAGCTCTCCGACGTCGCGGGGATGGTCGCGCGCGGCGAGGCCGTCGCGGACCACGGCGACCTCGTCGAGGACGCTCCGGCGCACGGCGCGGACGGCACGGAGGACGGCGTGGCCGTCGTGACCGCTGGCGCCCCCGGAGCGGGCGGCGACCACCCGGAGGACCGGGACCGCGACGCCGCGCCGGTATCCTGACCGGGTGAGCACCTCGCCGTCGCAGCCCGCCGCGCAGCCGTCCCGCTACGGCCGCGCGGCGGGCCCGGTGCGCCCTTCGCCGGGCGACCGCATCAAGCCGAAGAAGCCCGCGAAGGCCCAGTTCGCGTCGACCACGCTGCTGCTCGAGGCCTTCCTCGTGGTGTTCGCCACGCTCGTCGCCTACGGCCTGCGGGACGTGCCCTACTCGCGCGGTCCGCTCGAGCTGCCGAGCGCGACGTCGATCTGGCTCGTGGGCGGCGTCCTCGCCGTCGTGCTCGTCGTCCTGTCCCGCATGGTCGGCACGCCCGGCGGCTACGTCGCCGGGTCGGTGGTCCAGGTGCCGGTCCTGGCGTTCGGCCTCGTCGTGCCGATGATGTTCGTCGTCGGCGGGCTCTTCGTCGTGCTGTGGATCGTCTCGATCCGCCTCGGCGGGCGCATCGACCGCGAGCGCGCGGCGTACGACGCCGAGCACCCCGAGACCGCGCCCAACGCCGACTGAGGCGGGGCGGCCCCCCGGGCCCGTGGTCACGGCGTCCGGCACGCCGGTGCGGCCGGTAGGCTCGGCGACCATGACCGACGTCGCACCCGCACTGACCGAGACCATCGAGCGCACCCTCATCCTCGTCAAGCCCGACGGCGTCCGCCGCGGCCTGTCCGGCGAGGTCCTGCGCCGCGTCGAGGCCAAGGGCTACACCCTGGTCGGCGTGCGCCTGCTCGACGCGACGCCCGAGCTGCTCGCGGCGCACTACGCCGAGCACGAGGGCAAGCCCTTCTACCAGCCGCTCGTCGACTTCATGCTCTCGGGCAAGGTGCTCGCGGTCGTCGCCGAGGGCCAGGGCGTCATCCCCGGCTTCCGCTCCCTCGCGGGCGCGACGAACCCGACCGAGGCCCTGCCCGGCACCATCCGCGGCGACCTCGGCCGCGACTGGGGCCTCAAGGTCCAGCAGAACCTCGTCCACGGCTCCGACTCGCCCGAGTCCGCCGCGCGCGAGATCGCGCTCTGGTTCCCCGAGCTCGGCTGACCCACCGTCACGCGGCACCGCGCCCCGTCCCGGCCGCACCGGCCGGGGCGGGGCGTCTCGCGTCCCGGCACCCGCGCCGACGGCGTCCGGCCGCGCGGGCGCAGATCCGCGGGTTCGTCGGGGGCCGCCACTAGGCTCGGGTCCGTGCACCTCAAGACCCTGACGCTGCGCGGCTTCAAGTCGTTCGCGTCCGCGACGACGCTGAGCTTCGAGCCCGGGGTCACGTGCGTCGTCGGGCCGAACGGCTCGGGCAAGTCCAACGTCGTCGACGCGCTCGCGTGGGTCATGGGGGAGCAGGGCGCCAAGACGCTGCGCGGCGGCAAGATGGAGGACGTCATCTTCGCCGGGACCTCCGGGCGGCCGCCGCTCGGGCGCGCCGAGGTCTCCCTGACGATCGACAACACCGACGGCGCGCTGCCGATCGACTACACCGAGGTGACGATCTCCCGCACGCTGTTCCGCAGCGGCGGCTCCGAGTACGCGATCAACGGCGCCGCGTGCCGCCTCCTCGACATCCAGGACCTCCTCTCGGACTCCGGCCTCGGCCGGGAGATGCACGTGATCGTCGGGCAGGGACAGCTCGACGCCGTCCTGCGCGCGACGCCCGAGGACCGGCGCGGCTTCGTCGAGGAGGCCGCGGGCGTCCTCAAGCACCGCAAGCGCAAGGAGAAGGCGCTCCGCAAGCTCGACGCGATGCAGGCCAACCTCACGCGCCTCGCCGACCTCACGACGGAGATCCGCCGCCAGCTCGGCCCGCTGGGCCGCCAGGCCGAGATCGCCCGCAGGGCCGCGACGATCCAGGCGGACCTGCGCGACGCCAAGGCCCGGCTGCTCGCGGACGACCTCGCGCAGCTCACCGCGACCCTGGAGCAGGAGATCGCGGACGAGGCGGCGCTGCGCACCCAGCAGGCCGAGGTCGAGCGGGCGCTCGCGGCGGCGCGCGACGCGCTCGGTCGGCTCGAGCGCGACGCCGCCGAGGCCGCGCCTGCGCTCGGCGCCGCGACCGACGTCTGGTTCCGGCTGTCGTCCCTGCGCGAGCGCCTGCGGGGCACGCAGACGCTCGCGGAGGAGCGGGTCCGCCTGCTCGGCCGCCCGGAGCCGGCCCAGCGCGGCCAGGACCCCGACGAGCTCGAGGCCCAGGCGGAGCGCGTGCGCGCGACCGAGGCCGAGCTCGAGGCGGAGGTCGCCCGCGCGCGGGAGGCGCTCGCGGCGGCCGTCGCCGACCGCGAGGACGTCGAGCGCTCTGCCGGGGACGCCGAACGCGCGGTCGCGACCCTGCTCCGCGGCGCGGCCGACCGCCGGGAAGGCCTCGCGCGCCTCGCGGGGCAGGTCGCCGCGCAGCGCACCCGGGTCGAGGCCGCGGAGGCGGAGATCGGGCGGCTCCGCGAGTCGCTGGCGGAGGCCGAGCACCGCGGCACCCGGGCACGCACCGACTTCGCGGTGCTCGAGACCCAGGTGGTCGGCGCCGAGGAGGGCGAGGAGGGCCTCGACGCCGAGCACGAGGCCGCGGCCGACGACGTCGAGCGGACGACGTCCGCCGTGCGGGCGCTGGAGGACGAGGCCACCGCCGCGGACCAGGAGCGTGCCACGTGGAGCGCGCGGATCGAGGCGCTGGAGCTCAGCCTGGACCGCAAGGACGGCGCCGGCGCGCTGCTCGCGGCCGACGGCGTCGGGGTCGTGGGGTCGCTCGCCGCGCTGCTCGGCGTCGAGGCCGGGTACGAGGACGCCGTGGCCGCGGCGCTCGGCCCCGCCGCGGACGCCGTCGCCGTCGAGTCGGTCGACGCGGCCGTCGACGCGCTGCGCTACCTGCGGACCGAGGACGCCGGCCGGGCGGGCCTCGTCGTCGCCGTCGACGGGGCGGACGGGAGCGAGCGCGACGCGGTCGAGCTGCCCGACGGGGCGCGCTGGGCCGTCGACCTCGTGACGGCGGGCGGGGGCGTCGGGTGCGCCGTGCGCGCCCTGCTCACGGACGTCGCCGTCGTCGACGACCTCGCGCACGCGCGCGCCCTGGTGGCGCGCCACCCCGGCGTCGCGGTCGTGACGCGCGGGGGCGACCTGCTGTCGACGACGCGCGCGTGGGGCGGTTCGGCGTCGGCGCCGAGCGTGCTGCACCTGCAGTCCGCGCTCGACGAGGCGCGCACCGCCCACGACGACGCCGCGGCCCGCGGGGAGCGCGCGCGGTTCGCCCTGGTGGGGGCGCGCGACGCGGCGCAGGAGGCGCGCGCCCGCTACGACGACACGCTCGACCGGCTCAACGAGTCGGACGCCCAGCTCGCCGCCGTCGCGGAGCAGCTCGGCCACCTCGGCGCGACGGCGCGCTCGGCCGCCGCGGAGGCGGAGCGCGTGCGTGCCTCGCTCGAGCGCGCGTCGCAGGGGCTCGACGACGCGCGCGAGGCGCTCGCGAGCCTCGTCGAGCGGCTCGACGTCGCCGAGGCGGCGCCGGAGCAGTCGGAGGAGGCCGTCGCCGACGCGACGACGGAGCGCGACCGCCTCCTCGCGCTCGCCTCGACGGCCCGGACCACGGAGACCGAGGCGCGTCTCGCCCTGCGCACGAGCGAGGAGCGTGCGCGTGCGGTGGCCGGCCGGGCGCAGTCGCTCGCGCGGGCCGCCGCGGCGGAGCGCGAGGCGCGGGAACGGGCCGCGCGGCGCGAGGCCGCGCGGGTGCGGCAGGCCGAGCGCGCGTCGGCGGTGCGTGACGGCGCGGCGCGCGCCCTGAGCGCGGTCGACCGGTCGCTCTCCCGCGCGGGCGCGGAGCGCGAGGCCGCCGAGGCGGCGCGCGCCGAGCGCGACGCCGCCGTGACCGCGGCCCGCCGCGAGGTCGACGACCTCGCCTCCCGGCTGCGCGAGCTGACCGACGTCGCGCACCGGGACGAGGTGGCGCGCGCCCAGCAGCAGCTGCGGATCGAGCAGCTCCAGGCACGCAGCGTCGACGAGCTCGGCCTCGACCCGGCCGTCCTCGTCGAGGAGCTCGGCCCGCACCGGGACGTCCCGGTCGCGTCGGACGACGACGAGCCGCGCACGGTGCCCTACGACCGCGCGGCCCAGGAGAAGCGGCTCCGCGCCGCCGAGCGCGACCTCGGTCGGCTCGGCAAGGTCAACCCGCTCGCGCTCGAGGAGTTCGCGGCGCTCGAGGAGCGGCACAAGTTCCTCGCGGACCAGCTCGCCGACCTCAAGAAGTCCCGCGCCGACCTCCTGGAGATCGTCAAGGAGATCGACGAGCGGGTCGAGCGGGTGTTCGCGGACGCCTACCGCGACACCGCCGAGCAGTTCGAGCGGGTCTTCGCTCGGATGTTCCCCGGCGGCGAGGGGCGGCTCGTGCTCACGGACCCGGACGACATGCTCACGACCGGGATCGAGGTCGAGGCGCGGCCGGCGGGCAAGAAGGTCAAGCGGCTCTCGCTGCTGTCCGGCGGCGAGCGCTCCCTCACCGCGGTCGCGCTCCTCGTCGCGATCTTCAAGGCGCGGCCGTCGCCGTTCTACGTCATGGACGAGGTCGAGGCCGCTCTGGACGACGTCAACCTCGGTCGTCTCCTCGAGATCTTCCGGGAGCTCCAGGAGGACTCGCAGCTCATCGTCATCACGCACCAGAAGCGCACGATGGAGATCGCCGACGCGCTCTACGGCGTGACGATGCGCGGCGACGGCGTGACGACGGTCATCAGCCAGCGGATGGACGAGGCGCGCGAGGAGGTCCCGGTGTGAGGGGACTCACGCCGGCAGGGGGCACGACCGCGACCTGGGTGAATGCTGGAGAAACGTTGGAATTCCGGGCCTTGTGAAGATGTGGTGCCGATCGGACGGCACGGCGTGGCGCGGGTCGCGCCGCGTGCGCCGACCCGGATACTGGACCTCATGGTCTGGATGTTCGTGTGGCTGGGACTCACGCTCGGCGTCGCCGCCGTCGTGTTCCTGTTCGCGAGCGTCGTCGCGCGCTCGGAGGCCCAGGCCACGGGTGCGCAGGGGGACCGGTCCGGCGAGCAGGGGATGCGCGCGTTCTGGCGCGACTTCCGCTCGGGGCTGCGTCGGCGCCGCCGCCGCGGGAACCTCGACGCGCACCACGTCGGGACCGTGCGCATGCCCCGGCCGGTCGACACGAGCATCGACGACTTCTTCACCGCGACCGAGGTGACGTCGCGCGCGTACGTCGACGCGGAGGAGCTGACCGACGTCCTGCACCGCGCGCGCGAGCGCGTGCGGCCGCTGCACACGGGGGAGCGACCCCCGCAGGCGTGACGCACACTGCGACGCGCGCGCGACCAGCGTGCGACCACCGCGTGGCCTCCGCCCGCGTCTGAGAGACTTCCGGGGTGAACGACCTCCTCCCGCTCTGGATCGTCCTCGGCGTCCTGCTCCTCGTCGGCCTCGTCACGTTCGGGACCGTGTCGGTCCGCCGGCGTCGCCGCGACGTCGTCGAGCCCCCGCCCTCCGCACCGGCCGCGCCGCCGGAGACCCGCGAGGCCGTGACGGCGCCGCCCGGCGCCGACGTCCAGGCCCCGCCCGTCGAGGAGGCGGCCCCCGCCCCGACGGTCGAGCGCCCCGAGCCCGTCGGCGGCCGCCTCGTCCGGCTCCGTGAGCGGCTCGCGCGGTCCGGCTCGCCGCTCGGTGCGCGGCTCCTCTCCGTGCTCTCGCGCGACCACCTCACCGAGGACGACTGGGACGAGCTCGAGGAGACGCTCCTGCTGGCCGACGTGGGCGCCGGTCCTGCCGGTGAGCTCATCGACGCGCTGCGCACCAAGGTCCGCGTCCTCGGCGTCCGGGACGCCGCGAGCGTCCGCGACCTGCTCCGCACGGAGCTCGTCGCGCTCGTGGACCCCTCGCTCGACCGGTCGCTCGCGACGTCCCCCCACGCCGGGGAGGACGGGAGCCCGGTGCCGGCCGTCGTGCTCGTCGTCGGCGTGAACGGGACGGGCAAGACGACGACGGTGGGCAAGCTCGCGCGCGTGCTGGTCGCGGAGGACCGCAGCGTCGTGCTCGGCGCGGCCGACACGTTCCGCGCCGCGGCGGCGGACCAGCTCGAGACCTGGGGCTCGCGCGTGGGCGTCCCGACCGTGCGGTCCGACCGCGACGGCGCGGACCCCGCCGCCGTCGCGTTCGACGCCGTGCGCCGCGGTCGCAGCGAGGGCGCCGACGTCGTGCTCGTCGACACGGCCGGACGGCTCCAGAACAAGCAGGGCCTCATGGACGAGCTGGGCAAGATCCGGCGCGTGATCACCAAGGAGGCGCCGCTGTCGGAGGTGCTCCTCGTGCTCGACGCCACCACCGGGCAGAACGGCCTCAACCAGGCGCGCGTGTTCGGCGAGGTCGCCGGCGTGACGGGCATCGTCCTGACGAAGCTCGACGGGACGGCACGCGGAGGAATCGTCGTCGCGGTGCAGCGTGAGCTGGGCGTCCCCGTGAAGCTCGTCGGGCTGGGGGAGGGGCCGGACGACCTCGCGCCGTTCGACCCGGAGCAGTTCGTCGACGGGCTCCTCGGCGACTGAGGGGCTTCTCGCCCCGGGTCACGATCGTGTCACGCTGTGATCACGAGGGTGTCGCGATCCGGACGCCGCGCCGCCCCCGCACGGGGGTGAAACGGAACGTTTACGTCCGAGCGGCGCTTGTCACACCCGCGTAACACGGTGACACCGCGGGGGAAACCCGCCCGCACCACCGTAGTCCCCGACCGGCCGCCCGGCTGGCGAGGGGAGATGATCCGATGGAGTGGGACACCGGGGCAACCGCGTGGATGCTGACCTCAGCATCCCTCGTGCTCCTGATGACGCCCGGACTGGCGTTCTTCTACGGCGGCATGGTCCGCGCCAAGTCCGTGCTGAACATGATGATGATGTCGTTCGGCGCGATGGCCGTCGTGGGCGTCGTCTACGTGCTGTGGGGCTGGTCGATGTCCTACGGCGAGGCCGGGACGGGCGGCCTCGTCGCCAGCCCGTTCGCGCAGTTCGGACTCTCGGGGGCGATCACGGACGCCGACGGCAGCGCCGTGGCGAGCACGCTCGGCAACTACCCGAACGTGGTGGACGTCGCGTTCCAGGTGACGTTCGCGATCATCACGGTCGCGCTCATCTCGGGGGCGCTGGCCGACCGCGTGAAGTTCGGCACCTGGCTCACCTTCACGGCGATCTGGGTCACCGTGACGTACTTCCCGCTCGCCCACATGGTGTGGGGCGGCGGCTTCCTCTCGGGCAACGAGAACGGGCTCGCGGCGAGAATCTTCGGCGTCACCGACGGCGCCGCCACGGTCGCGCCGATCGACTTCGCGGGCGGCACCGTCGTCCACATCAACGCCGGTGTCGCGGCCCTCGTGCTCGCGATCCTCATCGGCAAGCGCAAGGGCTTCGGCAAGGAGCCGATGCGCCCGCACAACCTGCCGTTCGTCATGCTCGGCGCGGCCCTCCTGTGGTTCGGCTGGTTCGGGTTCAACGCGGGCTCGGCCTTCGGGGCGAACGAGACCGCGGGCCTCGCCTGGGTCAACACGACGAGCGCCACCGCGGCGGGCATCATCGGCTGGCTCCTCACGGAGAAGATCCGCGACGGCCACGCGACGTCGCTCGGTGCGGCCTCCGGCGTCGTGGCGGGCCTCGTCGCGATCACCCCGGCCGCCGGGGCCCTCAACCCCGTCACGTCGATCGTCCTGGGCCTCGTCGCCGGCGCGCTCTCCGCCCTCGCGGTGGGCCTCAAGTACCGGTTCGGCTACGACGACTCCCTCGACGTCGTCGGCGTCCACCTGGTCTCCGGCCTCTGGGGTACCGTCGCGATCGGCTTCCTCGCCACCGACACGGGCCTGTTCTTCGGCGGCGGCGCGCAGCAGCTCGTCGTGCAGGTCCTCATCGCCCTCGTCGCGATCATCTTCTCGGCGGCCACCACGCTCGTCATCGGCCTGGTCCTCAAGGCCACGATGGGCTGGCGGGTCAGCGAGGACGCCGAGGTCGGGGGCATCGACCTCGCGGTCCACGGCGAGACGGCGTACGAGTCCATCCAGCAGGGCAGCGTCATCAAGGAGGTGCGGGCATGAAGCTCGTCACGGGAATCATCCAGCCGCACCGGCTCGACGACGTGAAGTCGGGGCTCGAGGCCGCGGGCGTGCGGGGCATGACGGTCAGCGAGGCCAGCGGCTACGGGCGCCAGAAGGGCCACACCGAGGTCTACCGCGGTGCGGAGTACACGGTCGACCTGGTGCCCAAGGTCCGCGTCGAGGTCCTCGTCGACGACGCCGACGCGGCCGTGGTCACCGAGGTGATCGTCAAGGCGGCGCAGACGGGCAAGATCGGCGACGGCAAGGTCTGGACGGTCCCGGTGGACGACGTCGCCCGCGTGCGCACGGGCGAGCACGGCCCCGGCGCCCTGTGAGGCGACGGACCATCGGATGACGGACCACGCCGACACCCCGACCACGGGCGGGGTCGCGGGGGGATCGGCGGGACGCCTCGGGCAGCAGCCGGGCGAGCAGAGCGCGGAGGTCCCGCACCCCGACGGGGTGCGGGACCTCCGCGCGCGGATGCTCGACGTCGCGCGGTCCATGAGCGGGCCCGGACGCAGCGGCGTCGCCCGCCGGGCCGCCGTCGTCGACCTCGTGACGTCGTCCCTGCAGGGCCTGTGGCGCGAGGCGACCGACGGCGTCGCGCCGGACGGCATCGCGCTCGCCGCGGTGGGCAGCCTGGGCCGGGGCGACATGGGGCCCGCGAGCGACCTCGACCTCGTCCTCGTCCACGACGGCCGCAGCCACGCGGCCGACGACGTGGCGCGCGTCGCCGAGCGCCTGTGGTACCCGCTCTGGGACGCCGGCGTCGACCTCGACCACGCGGTGCGCTCGCTCTCGCAGTGCCGCCAGGTGGCGTCCAAGGACGTCCCCGCGGCCGTCGGCTGGCTCGACGTGCGCGCGGTGGCCGGCGACGCCGTCGTCGTGCACCGCGCGTCCTCCGCGGTCCTCACCGACTGGCGCTCCGCGTCGCGCCGCCGCCTGCCCGACCTGCTCTCCTCGACGCGCGAGCGCGCGGAGCGGTCCGGGGAGCTGGCGTACCTCATCGAGCCCGACCTCAAGGAGTCGCGCGGCGGCATCCGAGACGCCGTCGTGCTCTCGGCGCTCGCGGCGACGTGGCTCACGGACCGTCCGCACGGGTCGGTCGACCGCGCGAACGCGCACCTCCTGGACGTGCGGGACACCCTGCAGGTCGTCACGGGCCGGCACACGAGCAGGCTCCTGCTGGCCGACCTCGACGAGGTCGCCGCGCTCTCCGGCTTCGACGACCCCGACGAGCTGCTCGCGAGCCTCGCGGCAGCGGGCCGCGAGGTCTCCTACGCGCTCGACACCACGGTCCGGCGCGCCCGCCAGGCGCTCCAGCGGCCGTCGGTCACGCGGCGTCCGGTGCTCGTCCGGGGGCGTCGGACGGCGCCCCGGCTGCGGTCCGTCGGCGACGGGCTCGTCGAGCACGACGGCGAGCTGGTGCTTGCCGTGGACGCGCACCCCGAGACAGACCCGATGCTCTCGTTGCGGGCCGCCGCCACCGCCGCGCGGACCGGCCTGACGCTCTCGCCCGTCTCGGTCGCGAGCCTCGCGCGGTGCCCGCCCCTGCCCGAGCCGTGGCCGCGGGCCGCGCGGGCGGCGTTCCTCTCTCTCCTCGGGTCGGGGCACGCCCAGGTCGCGGTGTGGGAGGCGCTCGACCTCGCCGGCGTCGTGACCACGTGGATCCCGGAGTGGGCAGGAGTGCGGAACCGTCCGCAGCGCGCCGCCGTGCACCGGCACACCGTCGACCGGCACCTCGTGGAGGTCGTGGCGCGGGCGGCCCGGGGCCGCAAGGACGTCGAGCGCCCGGACCTGCTCCTGCTGTCCGCCGTGCTGCACGACGTCGGCAAGCGCGCGGGGGCCGTCGACCACTCGGTCGAGGGCGCGCGCCTGGTGCCCGCGATCCTCGGCCGCATGGGCTTCGAGCCCGAGGTCGTGGCCGACGTGGAGCGTCTCGTGCGGCACCACCTGACGCTGTCCCGGCTCGCGGTGAGCGAGGACCCGGACGACCCGGCGACGGTCGCCGAGCTCGCGGACGCCGTCGACCACCGGCCCGACCTCCTCCGGGTGCTGCGCGCGCTCACCGAGGCGGACGCGTCGTCCCTCGGCCCGAGCGCGTGGACCGCCTGGCGTGCACGCCTCGTCGACGACCTCGTCGGGGAGACGCTGCGGGTGCTGGGGGCTGCGCCGAGGGACGTGCCGGGAGAACCGGACGCCGCCGGGTAGGCTGGTCCCTCGCGGACGGCCCGTCCTCTGCCAGCCCTGAACCGGACCAGGACCCGGACCCGGGCGACGGCAGGCGGGAGCGCCGACGCGGACGAGACTTCCGACGACTGGTGAGGATGACGCGGTGTTCAACACGCTGTCGGACCGACTGACTTCGACCTTCAAGAACCTGCGTTCGAAGGGCCGGCTGTCCGAGGCGGACATCGACGCGACGATCCGGGAGATCCGGCGCGCGCTGCTCGACGCCGACGTGGCGGTGCCCGTCGTGCGCGAGTTCAGCGCGACCGTGCGCGAGCGGGCGCTCTCGTCCGAGGTGTCGGGCGCGCTCAACCCGGCGCAGCAGGTCGTCAAGATCGTCAACGAGGAGCTCGTCGGCATCCTCGGCGGCGAGAGCCGCGGGCTGCGGTTCTCCAAGACGCCGCCGACGGTCATCATGCTCGCGGGCCTCCAGGGCGCGGGCAAGACGACGCTGGCCGGAAAGCTGGCCCTGCACCTGCGCGAGCAGGGGCACACGCCGCTCCTCGTCGCCGCGGACCTCCAGCGGCCGAACGCCGTCACCCAGCTCAGCGTCGTCGCCGAGCGCGCCGGGGTCCCGGTGTTCGCCCCGCACCCGGGCAACCAGAGCGGGGTCGAGGTCGACGACGTCATCGGCGACCCCGTCGCCGTCGCGCGCGAGGGCGTCGAGACCGCCCGCCAGCGCCAGCACGACGTCGTCATCGTCGACACCGCGGGCCGCCTCGGCCTGGACGCCGTCCTCATGCAGCAGGCGTCGGACATCCGCGACGCCGTGCAGCCCGACGAGGTCCTGTTCGTCATCGACGCGATGATCGGCCAGGACGCCGTCGCGACCGCGAAGGCGTTCGAGGAGGGCGTCGACTTCACGGGCGTCGTGCTCACCAAGCTCGACGGCGACGCGCGCGGCGGTGCCGCGCTGTCCGTGCGCGGCGTCACCGGGCGCCCGATCCTCTTCGCCTCGACCGGTGAGAAGCTCACCGACTTCGAGGCGTTCCACCCGGACCGCATGGCGTCGCGCATCCTCGACATGGGCGACGTCCTGACGCTCATCGAGCAGGCCGAGAAGGCGTTCGACGCCGAGCAGGCCGCCAAGATGGCGGAGAAGGTCGCCACGGGGCAGGACTTCACGCTCGCGGACTTCCTGGTGCAGATGCAGCAGATGAAGAACATGGGCTCGATGAAGAAGATGCTCGGGATGCTCCCGGGCATGGGCCAGATGCGCGAGGCGCTCGAGAACTTCGACGAGCGCGAGGTCGACCGCATCGAGGCGATCATCCGCTCGATGACCCCCGCGGAGCGCGACAACCCGAAGATCATCAACGGCTCGCGCCGCGCGCGCATCGCGCGCGGGTCCGGCGTGACCACGAGCGACGTCAACCAGCTCCTCGAGCGGTTCGCCGGGGCGCAGAAGATGATGCGGCAGATGAGCCGGGGCGGCGGCATGCCGGGCATGCCCGGCATGGGCAACCTGCCGGGCATGGGCGGCAAGAAGGCTCGCGGGCGCCAGGCGCCGCAGCGCAAGGTCAAGGGCAAGTCGGGCAACCCGGCGAAGCGCGCCGCGCAGGAGCGCGCGGCCGCCGCCCGCGCGGCGGGGGAGACCACCGGGCCGTCCGCGCCCGCCGGGTCGGCGTTCGGCGTCGGCAGCCCCGCCGAGCCGGCGCGCACGACGCCCGACGACCTCCAGCTCCCGCCGGGGTTCGAGAAGCTGCTCGGCCGCTGACCCGGCCGCCGCCCTCCGGGCGCGCCGGGTCGTGTCCCGGGTGCGTCCCGCAGCCGCTCGGTCGCCAGGTGGCGCTAGGTTATGTCCGTGGCACCCTCCGGTGCCGCCCCGTGCCCGCGAACCGGGCCGCCCGTCCTGACCGTCCTCACCCAGGAGCCGCATGTCCGCGCTGGAAGGCCCCACGCTGCACGTCCGCGGCCACGTCATCGTCGGCGACGACCGCGAGGTGGGCGACCTGTGGGTCAAGGACGGGCGGATCAGCCTCACACGACCGTCCGCCCAGGGCACCAACATGGTGGAGCTCGAGGGCTGGGCCCTGCCCGGCCTCGTCGACGTGCACTGCCACGTCGGCCTGGGCGCGCAGGGCGCGGTCGACGCGGCGACGGCCCAGGACCAGGCCCTCACGGACCGCGACAGCGGCGTCCTCCTGGTGCGCGACGCCGGCTCGCCGCTCGACACGCGGTGGGTGCACGGCCGGCGCGACCTGCCGCGGCTCGTGCGGGCCGGCCGCCACCTCGCGCGCCCCAAGCGCTATCTGCGGAGCTACGGGCTCGAGCTCGACGACGTCGCGCAGCTCCCCGACGCCGTCCGCCGCGAGGCGCGCCAGGGCGACGGCTGGGTGAAGATCGTGGGCGACTGGATCGACCGCGACCTCGGGGCCGACGGTGACCTGCGACCCCTGTGGCCCGACGACGTCCTCGCCGAGGCCGTCGCCGCCGCGCACGCCGAGGCCGCGCGCGTCACCGTGCACGCCTTCTCCGAGGAGGTGATCCCGTCCCTGCTCGCCGCGGGCGTCGACGGGATCGAGCACGGCACGGGGATCGATCCGGACCTCATGTACGAGATCTCCGAGCGCGGGATCGCGGTCACGCCGACCCTGCTGCAGGTCGGGCAGTTCGAGGCGATCGCCCGGCAGGCCGACGGGAAGTACCCGGTCTTCGCGGCGCGCATGCGCCGGCTCCACGAGCGCCGGTACGAGCAGGCCCGGGCGCTGTACGAGGCGGGCATCCAGATCCTCGTCGGGACCGACGCGGGCGGGACGATCGGGCACGGCCGCCTCGCGGACGAGTGCGCCGAGCTCGTGGCCGCCGGCATCCCCGACGCGGCGGTCGTCGCGGCGGCGAGCTGGCAGGGCCGGGAGTACCTCGGTTACACGTCGCTCGTCGAGGGCGCGTCGGCGGACTTCGTCGTGTACCCGCAGGACCCGCGCGAGGACGTCGGCGTCCTGCGCGCCCCGACGGCGATCGTGCTGCGTGGGGAGATCGTCGCCCCGCACGCCGGCTGAGCCGTCGCGCAGGTTGGTCCGGGCCGGTCCGGTCTGGCACAATGTCCCGGTACTCGGCGTGCCCCGGCCCCTCTCTCCGGCGCGTGCCGTGTCCTGAACCCCTTCCTCGTCCTGTCCCCACGGGACGGGTCCGGGTTCGCCCGAACCAGAACCAGGAGAGACCACCACTGTGGCCGTCAAGATTCGTCTGAAGCGTCTCGGCAAGATCCGTGCGCCGTACTACCGTGTCGTCGTCGCGGACTCGCGCACCAAGCGTGACGGTCGCGTGATCGAGGAGATCGGCAAGTACCACCCGACCGAGGAGCCCTCGTTCATCGAGATCACCTCGGACCGCGCCCAGTACTGGCTCGGCGTCGGCGCGCAGCCGACCGAGCAGGTGCTCGCGCTCCTCAAGATCACGGGCGACTGGCAGAAGTTCAAGGGCCTGCCCGGCACCGAGGGCACGCTCAAGGTCAAGGGCGAGAAGGTCGACCCGGCCGCCGCGATCGAGGCCGCCGCCGCGGACGCGGAGAAGGTCAAGGCCAAGGCTGCCGAGAAGAAGACCGAGGCTCCGGCCGAGGAGCCCGCCGACGCGGCCGACGAGGCCGCTGCCGACGAGCAGGCCTGATGATCGCCGAGGCGCTCGAGCACCTCGTGCGCGGCATCGTGGACAACCCGGACGACGTCCGGGTGAACGCGAAGACGCTGCGTCGCGGTGACCTGCTCGAGGTCCGGGTGCACCCGGACGACCTCGGCCGCGTGATCGGCCGCGGCGGGCGCACCGCCCGTGCCCTGCGCACGGTGATCGGCGCGCTCGCGACCGACGGGCCGGTCCGCGTCGACGTCGTGGACGTCGACCGCCGCTGAGGCCCGCACCATCGTGCCCCGCGAGGGGCCACGGGCAAGGCCCGGCCCGCCGACCGGCGGGCCGGGCCTTCCTGCATCCACCGCCCGACCCCGTGCCGACCCGGCACCATCCCGACCAGGACCACCGGAGGAGTGACGACCATGGAGCTGACCGTCGCGCGCGTCGGCAAGGCGCACGGACTGCGTGGCGAGGTCGCGCTCGACCTGCGCACCGACGAGCCCGAGGAGCGCCTCGCGGTGGGCGAGCGCCTGGAGACGCGTCCCGCGACGGCGGGCCCGCTGACCGTCGGGACCGTGCGGGTGCACCAGGGGCGGTGGCTCGTCGGCTTCGAGGGCGTCCGTGACCGCACCGCCGCGGAGGCGCTGCGCGGCGTCGAGCTCGTGGTCGAGGTCGAGGCGTCCGACGAGGAGGACGCGTGGTACCCGCACGAGCTGGTCGGGCTCCGCGCGGAGGACCCGGACGGCCGGGCCCTCGGTCGCATCGACGGCCTCGAGCACCTGCCCGCGCACGACGTCCTCGTGCTGCGCGAGACGGGCGGGGCCCGCACGCTCGTCCCGTTCGTCCGGCAGATCGTCCCGCTCGTCGACGTGGCCGGCGGCCGGGTCGTGCTCGACCCGCCGGGTGGCCTCCTCGCGTCGGACGCCGAGCGCCTGGAGGTCGCGGCGCCGGGCGCGGGCGACCCTGCGGACGACGGCGCGACGGGTTCGCAGGACGCCGCGGCCGACGGCGAGGCCTGACGTGCGGATCGACGTCGTCACGATCTTCCCCGACTACCTCGCCGCGCTCGACCTGTCGCTCGTCGGCAAGGCGCGTGCCGCCGGGATCCTCGACCTGCGCGTCCACGACCTGCGGGACTGGACGACCGACCGGCACCGCACCGTCGACGACACGCCGTTCGGCGGCGGGGCGGGCATGGTCATGCGCCCCGACGTGTGGGGCCGCGCGATCGACGACGTGGCGGGCCTCACGACGGGGACGGCCGACGGCGGCGGCGCGGGCGCGGTGCACCTGGTCGTGCCGACGCCGTCGGGCGAGACCTTCACGCAGCGCACGGCGGAGGCGCTCGCGACCGAGGAGCACCTCGTCGTCGCCTGCGGGCGCTACGAGGGGATCGACGCGCGCGTCGCCGAGCACTACCGGTCCGCTGGGATGCGGGTCAGCGAGCTGTCGATCGGCGACTACGTCCTCAACGGGGGAGAGGTCGCCGCGCTCGTGATGGTCGAGGCGGTCGGCAGGCTGCTGCCGGGCGTCGTGGGCAACCCCGAGTCGCTCGTGGAGGAGTCGCACGGCGCCGCGGGCCTGCTCGAGTACCCCGTGTACACGAAGCCGCCGGCGTGGGACGACCTCGAGGTGCCCGACGTGCTGCTGTCGGGCCACCACGCGCGGATCCACCGCTGGCGCCGCGACCAGGCCCTGCGCCGGACCGCCGCGCGACGGCCGGACATGGTGCGGGCGCTCGCCGTCGACGCGCTCGACCGGCACGACCTGGAGGTCCTCGCGGAGGCGGGGTGGACCGTCGTCGACGGTCGCCTCGACCGCGCCGCGCACGGCGCTCCCTGACGTCCGGTCGGCCGGGCGGCGGGTCCAGGACCGGCCGGGCTGCCGGCAGACCCTCCGGGTGTGGCAGAATGGTCGATCGGTGTGTGCCGCCCCGGAACCTCTGCCACAGGGGAGCCCGCGCCCGGATCCTCGGGCGGACTGGCACGACGGGTCGACGACCGCGAGGTGGTCGACCGTCCGCGCGCAGCACGGCACACCCCACCGACAGACGACGACGGCCCGGCGCGCCCGGGCCACGAGCACGCGTCCGACCTGTGGCGGACGAGGAGAAGCACATGCACACGCTGGACAGCGTCGACGCAGCATCGCTGCGCAGCGACGTCCCGGAGTTCCGCCCCGGTGACACGCTCAAGGTCAACGTCAAGGTCGTCGAGGGCACCCGCTCCCGCGTCCAGGCGTTCCAGGGCGTCGTCATCGCCCGTCAGGGCAGCGGGATCCGTGAGACGTTCACGGTCCGCAAGATCAGCTTCGGCGTGGGTGTCGAGCGCACGTTCCCCGTGCACTCGCCGTCCATCGACTCGGTCGAGGTCGTGACGCGCGGCGACGTGCGCCGCGCCAAGCTGTACTACCTGCGCGCGCTGCGCGGCAAGAAGGCGAAGATCAAGGAGAAGCGCGACACCGCGCCCGCTCGCTGATCGGCTGTCGGCAGACCGTCGACGGACCGTCGACTGACACTGCCGCTCCGCTCGTACGACGGCGGCCGTCCCCTCGGGACGGCCGCCGTCGTCGTCCCCGGACCCAGGGTCCGGGAGCCGGTCCGTTTCTCGGAAGTCGGCCGGAGGTGGCATTGTGAACGCGTGACCGACAGCGCCCCGCCCCGCGGCCCGCAGCCCGACGCCGGTACCGAGCGCGCGGCGCTCGGTCCTCGCGACGACGAGGAGACCCCGCAGCACGGGGAGCATCTCGCGGAGCCCGGTGCGCACCGGTCGGGCCGGGGGTCCGGTGAGCGCCCGGCGCGGAAGTCGTCGCTGCTGCGCGAGACGGCGATCATCGTGGTCAGCGCGCTGGTGCTGTCGCTGCTCATCAAGACGTTCCTGGTGCAGGCGTTCTTCATCCCGAGCGCGTCCATGGAGGACACGCTGGTCGAGGGCGACCGGGTGATGGTGTCCCGGCTCGTGCCGGGCGCGTTCGACGTGCACCGGGGCGACATCGTGGTGTTCAAGGACCCGGGCGGGTGGCTGCCGCCGCCGGTGCCGCAGGCCGAGAGCCCGGTGTCGGAGGCGGTGCGCGCGGCGCTGACCTTCATCGGTCTGCTGCCGCAGGACACCGGCGAGCACCTGATCAAGCGGGTGATCGGCACGCCGGGCGACCACGTGGTGTGCTGCGACGCAGAGGGGCGGGTGAGCGTCAACGGCGTGTCGGTCGACGAGACCTACATCAAGCCCGGCTCGATCCCCAGCCAGGACCCGTTCGACCGGACCGTGCCCGAGGACATGCTGTTCGTCATGGGCGACAACCGGCAGAACTCGGCGGACTCGCGCTACAACACGGGCAAGCCCGGTGGCGGGTTCGTGCCGATGGGCAACGTCGTCGGGACGGCGTTCGTCAAGGTCTGGCCGCTGTCCCACCTCGGTCTGCTGCGCAACCCCGGCGACGTGTTCGCCGACGTGCCCGAGGTGGAGCCGTGACGCTCGACGCCGTCGCGCCTCCCGCCGTTCCCGCGTCCGCCGAGGCGCCCGTCGCGCCGGCGGCACCGGCGCGCGTGCGCCGCGCGCCCGCGCGTCGTCGTCCGGACCTGCGTCAGGAGCGCGCGATGCTGCGCGACGGCGCCCGGCTCGTCGCCGGCATGGACGAGGTCGGCCGCGGCGCGCTCGCGGGCCCGGTCTCGGTGGGCGTCGTCGTCGTCGACCTCGCCACGAAGCCGTGCCCGCCCGGCCTCACCGACTCCAAGCTCCTCACCGCGGCCGCGCGCGAGGCCCTCGTGCCGCTCGCGCGCTCGTGGTCGGTCGCGTGGGCCGTGGGGCACGCCGGCCCTGCCGAGATCGACGCGCACGGCATCGTCGGCGCGCTGCGCCTCGCGGGCCGCCGCGCGCTCGCCCAGGTGCGCCGCACGGTCGGCGACGTCGACGCGGTCCTCCTGGACGGCAAGCACGACTGGCTCAGCCGCCCGTCGGCGGTCGACCTCTTCGAGGCGTTCGACCTCGACCCGCACGACGACGAGCGGATCGTCGACCCGCGCGTGCGCACGCTGGTCAAGGCCGACCTCCAGTGCGCGTCGGTCGCCGCGGCGAGCGTGCTCGCGAAGACCGAGCGCGACGGCCTCATGACCAGCCTCGCGCGGCAGTACCCCGCCTTCGGGTGGGACCAGAACAAGGGCTACGGCGCGGCGGCGCACGTCGAGGCCCTGCGCGAGCACGGCCCGACGCCGCAGCACCGCCGGTCCTGGCGGCTGCCGGAGCGGGGCGACGAGGCCCTCGACGCCCCCGCGTACGGCGAGCCCGTGGACGTCCTCGAGCTCGACCCCGACGCCGGCCTGCCCACGAGCTGAGGCGGGCGCGGAGCGCTCGATGGTCCATGATGGAGGCGTGAGCGCCGAAGACCTCGAGAACTACGAGACCGAGATGGAGCTCGCGCTGTACCGCGAGTACCGCGACGTGGTGGGCCTGTTCTCGTACGTGGTGGAGACCGAACGCCGCTTCTACCTGGCGAACCAGGTGGACCTCCAGGTGCGGTCCGCCGCGGGCGAGGTGTACTTCGAGCTGCGGCTCGCCGACGCGTGGGTGTGGGACGTGTACCGGTCGGCGCGGTTCGTGAAGTCGGTCCGCGTGGTGACCTTCAAGGACGTCAACGTCGAGGAGCTCGCGAAGGCGGAGCTCCAGCTCTGACAGCTCTGACCGCGGTCCTGGCCGTCCACAAGGCCGCTTCCTCGTAGTCCCGTCCACAGGCGGTCGCGGGTCGCTGGCGCCGCTCCTCCCCGTCGCCCACGGTGGGCGGCGGAGGTGAGCCCATGGGAGCGAAGGACGCCGTCGGGCGGTACGGGGAGAGGGTGGCCGCGGCCCACCTGGTCGAGGCGGGCTGGACCCTGCTCGACCGCAACTGGCGCGGGACGCGCGGCGAGCTCGACGTCGTCGCGCTGGACGGGGACGTGCTGGTCGCCGTCGAGGTGAAGACGCGTCGCGGCACCGGGTTCGGGCACCCTGCCCAGGCCGTGACGCCCGCGAAGCTCGGTCGCCTGCGCCGGCTCACGGGGGAGTGGCTCGCGACCCACGACGTGCGCGCACGGTCCGTCCGGATCGACGTCGTGGCCGTGCTCGTGGCGCGCGCGGGCGCCGCGCAGGTGGAGCACCTCGTCGGGGTGAGCGCCTGATGGGCCTCGGGACGACCCGCGCCGTCGCGCTCGTCGGGCTGTCCGGCCACGTCGTCGAGGTGCAGGCGCACCTCGCGGCCTCGGTGCCCGGCTTCGTGCTCGTCGGGCTCCCGGACGCGGCGCTCAGCGAGTCGCGCGACCGCGTGCGTGCTGCCGTCACCTCGTCCGGTATCCCGTGGCCTCAGCGCAAGGTCACGATCAACCTCTCGCCCGCGGCGCTGCCCAAGTCCGGCACGGGCTTCGACCTCGCGATCGCGGTAGCGCTGCTCGCCGGCGCGCAGGTCGTCCCGGCGCGCGCCGTGGAGGACGTGGTGCACCTCGGGGAGCTCGGCCTCGACGGCCGCCTCCAGCCCGTGCGCGGCGTCCTGCCCGCGGTGGCCGCGGCCGTCGCCGCCGGGTTCCTCGACGTCGTCGTGCCGGCGGCCGACGCCGAGGAGGCCCGGCTCGTGCCCGGCGCGCGCGTCGTGGGGGTGACGACCCTCGCCGACGTCGCCCGGCTCCACGGGGCGTCGCTCGACGACCCGGGCGGTGCCGCGTCCCCGGTCGTGGTGCCCCGCCCGGCCGCCGTGCGACCGCAGCCGGGCGACCTCGCGGACGTCGTGGGGCAGCACGAGGCGCGGCACGCGCTCGAGGTCGCCGCCGCGGGCGGGCACCACCTGCTGCTGGTCGGCGCGCCGGGCGCGGGCAAGACGATGCTCGCGTCACGGCTGCCCGGGATCCTGCCCGACCTCACCGAGGGCGAGGCCGTCGAGGTGACGGCCGTCCACTCGGTGGCCGGGGTGTTCGACCCGGGGTCCGGGCTCGTCCGCCGCCCGCCGTACGAGGACCCGCACCACACGGCCACCCCGGCGGCGATCGTCGGGGGCGGCAGCGGCCTGCCCCGGCCCGGCGCCGCGTCGCGCGCCCATCGCGGGGTCCTCTTCCTCGACGAGGCGCCCGAGTTCGGGGCGCGCGTGCTGCAGACCCTGCGGCAGCCGCTCGAGCACGGCGAGCTCGTGATCCATCGTGCCGGCGGGACGGCGCGCTACCCCGCGCGCTTCCAGCTCGTCCTCGCGGCGAACCCGTGCCCGTGCGGCAAGGGCGTCGGGAAGGGACTCGAGTGCACCTGCTCGCCCGTCGCGCAGCGCCGCTACTTCGGCCGGCTGTCCGGTCCGCTGCTCGACCGCGTCGACGTCCAGGTCGAGGTCCGACCCGTCACCCGGGTCGAGCGTGCTGACGCCGGGCGGCCGGAGTCGAGCGCGGCGGTCGCGCGGCGGGTCGCCGCCGCCCGGGAGACGGCGTCCGCGCGCCTGGCGGGGACGCCGTGGCGGACGAACGCCGAGGTGCCCGGCACCTGGCTGCGCGACCGGCTGGGTCCCGATCCCAGCCTGCTGACGGACGTCGACACCGCGCTCGACCGCGGCACGCTGAGCCTGCGTGGCGCGGACCGTGTGCTGCGCCTCGCCTGGACGGTCGCCGACCTCGCCGGGCACGCCGCACCTACGCGCGCCGACGTCGGGGCCGGGCTCGCGCTCCGGACGCGGGGCTACCGTGGCTGAGCGGCGGGCGGCCCCGACGGCTCCCGTGCGGCCGGTCTTCGACGTCAACGACGACCGGCTCGCGCGGGCGGCGTGGTCGCGCCTGGCGGAGCCCGGGGACGAGGTCGCGGTCGCGCTCGTCGAGCAGCTCGGGGCCTCGGCCGCGCTGGCCTGGCTCGTCGAGGCGGTGAACGACCCGGCGCAGGCTCGCCGCGAGCTCGTCGGGCTCGCGGAGGTCGCAGGCGACGGTGGGGCGGGGCTGGGGCCGCTGCTCGGAGGGGCCGGACCCGGCGCCTCGGCAGCCGGCGACGACCGGCCCGCGCCCGGTCGCGACCCGCGGAGCGGGCCCGTCGCGCGGCTCCTGCGCGCCGTCGCGCGCTGGGCCCCGCGGCTGGAGGGTCTCGACCCGCGCCGCGAGCTCCGCGTGCTCGACCGGCTCGACGGCTCGTTCGTCGTCCCGGGCGACCCGGGATGGCCAACGGCCCTCGACGACCTGGGTCCGGGTCGCCCGCTCGCGCTGTGGGTCCGCGGGTCGGACCGCCTGGCGGCGCTGGCCGCGCGCTCCGTCGCCGTGGTCGGGGCACGCGCCTGCACGGACTACGGGCGCCACGTGACGGGGGAGATCGCGTCGGGCCTCACGACGCGCGGGTTCACGGTCGTCTCGGGCGGCGCCTACGGGATCGACGCCGCGGCCCACCGCGCGGCGCTCGTGTCGGGCGGTCCGACCGTCGCGTTCCTCGCCGGCGGGGTGGACCGGCTGTACCCCGTCGGCAACACGGAGCTCCTCCGGGCCGTCGTCGGGACCGGAGGTGCCGTGGTGTCGGAGGTGCCACCAGGCTCCGTGCCCAGCCGGGTCCGCTTCCTGCTGCGCAACCGGCTCATCGCGGCGTTCGCGGGTGCGACCGTGGTCGTGGAGGCGGCCTGGCGCTCGGGGTCCCTGAGCACGGCGGTCCGCGCGGCCGAGCTCTCGCGGCCCGTCGGCGCCGTCCCCGGACCCGTGACCTCGATGGCGTCGACCGGCTGCCACCGTCTCCTGCGCGACGGGGCCGCCGTGTGCGTCACCGACGCCGACGAGGTGGCGGAGCTGGCCGGAGCGCTGGCACGGGACGCGGCGCCCGCGGCGCCGGCCGCGGGGACCCGCAGGACACCCCGCGACGCCGTGTACGACGGGCTCGACGCCGTGGAGACCCGGACGTGGGACGCGCTGCCGTTGCGGTCGGGCGCCCCGACGGACGCCGTCGCGCGGTCGGCGGGGCTCGCCGTCCCGGAGGCTGTCGGTGCCCTCGGTCGGCTCGAGGTCCGCGGTCTGGCAGAGCGGACGCCGGGCGGATGGCGGCGCGTGCGCGCGGGGTGAGGAGCCGGCCGGGCGGCGTCACGGTGCCGGGCGGAGGTGCCGGGCGGAGACGACGAGGGCCAGCCGAGGAGGGAGCCCGGCGGAACGCGCGCAGAGCCGCCGCGTCGCACGGAGCATGGGTGGCGACGAGTCGGCGCGGAGGAGGGGGCGTGCGGGCCTCCGGGCAGAGCCGCGGAGCGCCTCCCGCGGACGTGCGGTGCCGCGCGCGAGACTGGGGGAGTGACCCGCACGACCCGTCCCGACGACGCCGACACGCCCGACGAGCGCCGGCCCGACGCCCTGCCGCCCGCGCTCGACGCGGCGCTCGCGGACTTCGGGACGCATCTCGAGGTCGCTCAGGGCTCGTCCGCGCACACGGTGCGCGCGTACACGGGCGACGTCGAGTCGCTCCTGGGCCACGCCGTGCGGAACGGGGCGTCGTCGCCGGAGGACGTCGACCTCGCGGCCCTGCGCGCGTGGCTGACCGAGCAGTCCGAGCGCGGGCTCGCCCGGGCGACGCTCGCGCGCCGGGGTGCGGCCGCGCGGGCGTTCTTCGACTGGGCGCGGCGGACCGGGCGCGTGGTAGCGGACCCGGCGGCCCGGCTCGCGAGCCCGCGCGTCCCGCGCACCCTGCCGACCGTGCTCACGGCCGACGCGGCCGGCAGGTTGCTCGATGCCGCGCGGGAGGCGGCGGCCGCGGGCGACCCGGCCCGGTTGCGCGAGTGGGCCGCCGCCGAGCTGCTGTACGGGGCCGGGATCCGCGTGGGCGAGCTCGCGGGTATCGACGTGGACGACGTGGACCTGTCGCAGCGGGTCGTCCGGGTGCTCGGCAAGGGGGACAAGGAGCGCGTCGTGCCGTTCGGCGTCCCGGCGGCACGGGCCGTGACGCGCTGGCTGGACTCGGGGCGGCCGGGGCTCGTGACGGAGCGGTCGGGCGCGGCGCTCCTCGTCGGGGACCGGGGCGGTCGGTGGGGGCAGCGGCAGGTGCGCGACGCCGTGCACCGGCTCGCGCTCGCGGCGGGGGTCGACGACGTCGCCCCGCACGACCTGCGGCACAGCGCCGCGACGCACCTCCTCGCGGGCGGCTCGGACCTGCGCAGCGTCCAGGAGATCCTCGGGCACTCCTCGCTCGCGACGACGCAGCGCTACACCCACGTGACGGCCGAGCGGCTGCGCAGCTCGTTCGAGCAGGCCTTCCCACGCGCCTGAGCACGCCGGGGCATCGTCGTCCGGTCACGGCTCCCCGAGCGGGAGGAGCACGATCGGCGGCCGCTCGCCGAGCAGCGCGAGCGGGTCGACGTAGCGCTCGCCCCGTCGCACGCCCCAGTGCACGCAGGCGGCCGCGCAGTGGCTCGCGACGGTCTCGCCGCCGGGGGAGCCCTGCACGGTCCCGACGACGTCACCCGCGGCGACGCGCGTCCCCCGCGGTGCCACGGCGGTGACCGGCTCGAGCGACGTGCGCAGCCCGTCGTCGTGCGTGACGACCACCACGTCGCGGCCCGCGACGGGGCCGGCGAACGTGACGACCCCGGGTGCGGGGGCGAGGACGGTCTCGCCGGCGGCGGCGGCGAGGTCGACGCCCCGGTGGCCGGGCAGCCAGTCGTGCAGCGGCGGGTCGAACGGTGCGAGCACGCCGAGCGCGTCGGGCGCGCGGTCGAGCGGCGGCACCCAGCCGGGGGAGGCGCCGGCGGGGGCGTCCAGGGGCCCGCCCGGGGCGGCGGGCGCCGGTGGGCCCAGGACGAGCAGGAGCGCGGTCAGCACGAGGGCCACCGCACGTCGTCGGACGGTCGCAGGGGTACGGTCGAGAGCCATCGCGCCAGGGTGCCCGACGCAGGTCGCGGCCGGGCGGCGGGAGTCGGCGGCCTGTGGACGGCGGGTCGCGACGACGCACGGGACCGGCGGCTGTGGTCGGCCCTGCCGTCGGGTAGACTTGCCGCTGCGACCGGCGCGTTCGCCGTGCCCGGCCCGAGGTGATCACCTCGGCCGAGGACGGAGCCGGTCGACTTCGCGCGTCACGTCCTCGCCCATCCTCCCGGCTCCGCCGGACCGGGCGGGGCCGCGTCCGGCGTCGGTCCTGCCCGCACCTGCTCGAACGGTGCGTCGCAGGCGTCGGCACGGGTGACGCCAGGGGTGCGACCACCAGGGTCGTCACCGACAACCGCACCGCGGTCCGTCCCACGGGAGGGGCCGCCAGAAGCGTGCGCGCACCGGGTGGATCCCGGGCCGCACGGCGAAAGGACGTGTCATGGCCGTCGTGACCATGCGCCAGCTCCTCGAGAGCGGTGTCCACTTCGGGCACCAGACCCGCCGTTGGAACCCGAAGATGAAGCGCTTCATCTTCACGGAGCGCAACGGCATCTACATCGTCGACCTCCAGCAGTCGCTGTCGTACATCGACCGCGCATACGAGTTCGTCAAGGAGACCGTCGCGCACGGCGGTTCCATCCTCTTCGTCGGCACCAAGAAGCAGGCCCAGGAGCCCGTGGCCGAGCAGGCCGCGCGCGTCGGCATGCCCTACGTGAACCACCGCTGGCTCGGTGGCATGCTCACCAACTTCACCACGGTGCACAAGCGTCTCCAGCGCCTCAAGGAGCTCGAGGAGATCGACTTCGACGACGTCGCCGGCTCGTCGCTCACCAAGAAGGAGCTCCTCGTCCTGCGTCGCGAGAAGGACAAGCTCGCCCGCACGCTCGGCGGCATCCGCGACATGGCGAAGGTCCCCTCCGCCGTGTGGATCGTCGACACGAACAAGGAGCACCTCGCGGTCGACGAGGCGCGCAAGCTCCACATCCCGATCGTCGCGATCCTGGACACCAACTGCGACCCCGACGTCGTGGACTACAAGATCCCGGGCAACGACGACGCGATCCGCTCCGTGACGCTGCTCACGCGCGTCATCGCGGACGCCGTCGCCGAGGGTCTGCTCCAGCGCCACTCGGGCCGTTCGGGCGCCGAGGCCGAGGCGGGCGCCGAGGCCGAGCCGCTGGCCGAGTGGGAGCGCGAGCTCCTCGCCGGTGCCGAGAAGCAGCTCGAGGCTGACGAGACCGCCGCCGAGGCGAACGTCGAGGCCGCCGCGGCCGAGGAGGTCGCCGAGGCTGCTGCCGAGGTCGCCGCCGAGGAGCCGGGCGACGCCGCCGCCGAGGTCGTGGCCGAGGCTGCTGCCGAGGTCGCCGCCGTCGCCGACGCGGAGGCCGTGGTCGCCGACGCCGAGGCCGACGAGACCAAGTGACGTCCCGGGGTGGGGGGGGGGGGCCCCCCCCCCCCCCCCCGCCCGCCCCCCCCCCCCCCCCGGCCCCCCCCCCCGCCCCCCGCCGGCCCCCCGGGCCCCCCCCCCCCCCGCCGGGCCGCCCGGCGCCCCCCCCCCCGCCCCCCCGCCACCACCCTCACGCCGCGGGTGGCGCGGGGCCCCCCCCCCCCCCACCCCGTGCCGTCCCACCGGCGCACCGGGCACCGCCACGGTGCCCCCAGCACGTACCCGTGACGAAGAACCCGTGACGAACCACGAGTGAGGAACCACCATGGCGAACTACACCGCCGCTGACATCAAGGCGCTGCGCGAGCGCACCGGCGCCGGCATGCTCGACGTCAAGAAGGCTCTCGACGAGGCGGACGGCGACGCGGAGAAGGCGCTCGAGATCATCCGCGTCAAGGGTCTGAAGGGCGTCGCCAAGCGCGAGGGCCGCTCGACCTCCGAGGGCCTCATCGCCGTCGACATCCGCGACACCGAGGGTGGCCAGGTCGCGACGCTCATCGAGCTCAACTCCGAGACGGACTTCGTCGCCAAGAACGACACGTTCATCTCGCTCGCGGACCGCGTCCTCAAGGCTGCGGCCGAGGCCGGCGCGCGCGACGCGGACGCGGCGCTCGCCGCGGACGCGGACGGCGAGACCGTCCAGCAGGTCATCGACAACCAGGCCGCGACGCTCGGCGAGAAGATCGTCCTGCGCCGCGTGACCCGCGTCGCGGGCGAGCGCGTCACGGCGTACCTGCACCGCACCGCGCGCGACCTGCCGCCGTCGATCGGCGTCGTCGTCGCCACGGACGCCGCGGGCGAGGCCGTCGCGAAGGACGTCGCGCAGCACGTCGCCGCGATGTCCCCGACGTACCTGTCGCGCGACGAGGTCCCGGCCGAGACGGTCGAGAACGAGCGCCGCATCGCCGAGGAGACCTCGCGCAACGAGGGCAAGCCCGAGGCCGCGCTCCCGAAGATCGTCGAGGGTCGTCTGAACGGCTACTTCAAGGACGTCGTCCTCGTCGACCAGCCGCTCGCGAAGGACCCGAAGAAGACGGTCGGCCAGGTCGTCTCCGAGGTCGGTGGCACCATCACCGAGTTCGTGCGGTACCGCGTCGGCGCCTGACGCCCCCGTCGGCCCGGTCCCGTCGCCCGCGAGGCGCCGGGACCGGGC
>NZ_JBHJYJ010000007.1:63240-240957 GCF_042269845.1 Cellulosimicrobium sp. NPDC055967
GGCGCCCCGGCCCCGTCGCCGGGCTGGCCCGGTGCGGGGGCCGACCGCGCACCCGGCTCCGGGCGCGCGACGACCGGCGTCGTGCCGCACCATCGGGTGGGACGACGGCGGAGCACGACCACCCCGCCCCACCGGGCCAGGACGAAGGACAGGTGTCGACAGTGACCGCAGGCGAGCAGACCACGCCCCGCGAGGGGTCCCAGCACCGGCGGGTGCTCCTCAAGCTGTCGGGCGAGACGTTCGGCGGCGGGCAGATCGGTCTGGCGCCCGACGTCGTCCAGCGCGTCGCCCAGGAGATCGCGGACGCGGTCGCCCAGGGCGTGCAGGTCGCCATCGTCGTCGGCGGCGGGAACTTCTTCCGCGGCGCCGAGCTCTCCCAGCGCGGGCTCGACCGCGCGCGCGCCGACTACATGGGCATGCTCGGCACCGTCATGAACTGCCTCGCCCTCCAGGACTTCCTCGAGCAGGCGGGGGTGAAGACGCGCGTGCAGACCGCCATCACGATGGGCCAGGTCGCCGAGCCGTACATCCCGCTGCGGGCGATCCGCCACCTCGAGAAGGGCCGCGTCGTCATCTTCGGCGCAGGCGCGGGCATGCCCTACTTCTCCACCGACACGGTCTCCGTGCAGCGCGCCCTCGAGACGCACTGCCAGGAGGTCCTCATGGGCAAGAACGGCGTGGACGGCGTCTACACCGCCGACCCGCGCAAGGACCCGTCGGCGACCAAGCTCGACCACCTCACGTACACCGACGCGCTCGTCAACGACCTCGGGGTCATGGACGCGACGGCGCTGAGCCTGTGCCGGGACAACGACGTGCGGATGCGCGTGTTCGGCATGAGCGAGCCGGGGAACGTCACGCGTGCCCTGGTCGGCGAGAATATTGGCACACTGGTCACGACCGACTGACATCGGTGCGCCGACGCCGGCGACCCCGGACACGACGGCACGGACCGACCCACGACGAACGACGAAGGAGCACTGGTGATCGACGAGACCCTCCTCGAGGCCGAGGAGAAGATGGACAAGGCCGTCGAGGTGGCCAAGGAGGACTTCGCCGCGATCCGCACGGGCCGTGCGAACGCCGCGATGTTCAACAAGATCACGGTCGACTACTACGGTGCGCCGACGCCGCTGCAGCAGCTCGCGTCGTTCACGGTGACCGAGGCGCGCACGATCCTCGTCTCCCCGTTCGACAAGAGCTCGATCACGGCGGTCGAGAAGTCGCTGCGCGACTCCGACCTCGGCGTGAACCCGTCCAACGACGGCAACGTCATCCGGGTCGTGCTGCCCGCCCTCACGGAGGAGCGCCGTCGTGACTTCGTGAAGCTCGCCAAGGCGAAGGCGGAGGACTCGCGCGTCGCGATCCGCAACGTGCGCCGTCGCGCCAAGGAGGAGCTGGACCGCATCGCGCGCGACGGCGAGGCCGGCGAGGACGAGGTCGGGCGCGCGGAGAAGGAGCTCGAGGCCCTCACCAAGGCGCACGTGGACCAGGTCGACGCGCTGCTCGCGGGCAAGGAGAGCGAGCTGCTCGAGGTCTGAGCACCTCGTCCGGCGAGCTCCTCCACGCACCGATGACCGACACCTCCTCGACGGCCGCCGGCGACAGCACCTCCGCGGCGCGCGCTCCCAAGGCGGGCCGCAACCTGCCCGTGGCGATCGCGGTGGGCCTCGGCCTGCTCGCGATCGTCGCGGCGAGCCTCGCCTTCCGGCCCGAGTTCTTCGTGCTGCTCGCGACCGTGGCGGTCGGCGCCGCGCTGTGGGAGCTCGCCCAGGCGTTCAAGCGCCGCGAGCTGCACCTCCCGCTCCTCCCGCTCCTCGTGGGCACGGTCGGCATCCTCGTCTCCTCGTACTACTCGGGGCCCGAGGCGCTGCTCGTCTCGTTCATGCTCACGGTCGCGGGCGCGGTCGTGTGGCGGGTCATCGACGGGTCGGGGACGGCGGCGGTGCGCGACGCCGCGGCGGCGACGTTCGCGGCGGCCTACCTTCCGTTCATGGCGGGCTTCGTCATGCTCATGCTGGCCGCCCCCGACGGGCGCGTCCGGGTCCTGATCTTCATCCTGCTCGCCGTCGCGAACGACGTCGGCGGGTACGTCGCGGGCGTCCTGTTCGGGCGTCATCCGCTGGCCCCGTCCGTGAGCCCCAAGAAGTCCTGGGAGGGGCTCGCCGGGTCGTTCGTCCTGGCCACCGCCGTCGGGGTCGTCGGCGCGGTGGTGGGCCTCGGCGCGAGCCCGCTGCTCGGCGTCGCGCTGGGCGTCCTGGCGCCGCTCACGGCGACGATCGGCGACCTCGCCGAGTCGATGATCAAGCGCGACCTAGAATTGAAGGACATGGGGTCGCTCCTGCCCGGTCACGGAGGCATCCTGGACCGGCTCGACTCCATGCTCCTCACCGCCCCGTTCGTGTACGTGCTCCTCGCGCTGGCCGTCTGACAGCCGTCCGACGTCCCGCTCGCACCGCGGTGCGAACCGTCCGCACGACCCCCCACGCTTGGACCTCCTCATGACCGTCCGTTCCGTCCGCCCCTCCGCGGAGTCGAAGCCGCTCCCGCTCGTCATGACCGCGCCCCGGCGCGGCAAGCCGCCGCGCCACTTCGCGGACCTCGCGCCCGAGGAGGTGCGCGACGTCGTCGTCGAGCTGGGGGAGAAGCCGTTCCGCGCCAAGCAGCTCGCGACGCACTACTACGCGCACCTCACGCGCGACCCCGAGGCGATGACGGACCTGCCGAAGGCGACGCGCGACGTGCTCACGGACGCGCTCTTCCCGCCGCTGCTCACCGCGGCGCGGCGGATGGAGGCCGACGGCGGGACGACCGTCAAGACGCTGTGGCACCTCTTCGACGGCGCCAAGGTCGAGTCGGTGCTCATGCGGTACCCGCAGCGCTCGACGCTGTGCGTGTCGAGCCAGGCGGGCTGCGGCATGGCGTGCCCGTTCTGCGCGACGGGGCAGCTCGGCCTCACGCGCAACCTGTCCGTCGCGGAGATCGTCGAGCAGGTCCGCTCCGCCGCCCGGTCGCTCGCCGACGGGGAGATCCCCGGCGGCCCGACCCGGCTCAACAACCTCGTGTTCATGGGCATGGGGGAGCCGCTCGCCAACTACAAGGCGGTCATGGGCACGGTCCGACGCCTCGTGGCGCCGGCCCCGGACGGGCTCGGCATGTCGGCGCGCAACATCACGGTGTCGACGGTCGGCCTCGTCCCGGCGATGCGCAAGCTCGCCGACGAGGGGATCCCGGTGACGCTCGCGCTGTCGCTGCACGCGCCCGACGACGACCTGCGCAGCGAGCTCGTGCCGATCAACACGCGGTGGAGCGTCGACGAGACGCTCGACGCGGCGCGGCACTACTTCGAGGTCACCGGCCGGCGCGTGAGCATCGAGTACGCGCTCATCAAGGACATGAACGACCACGCGTGGCGCGCCGACCTGCTCGGCGAGAAGCTCAACGCGCGGGGCCGCGGCTGGGTGCACGTCAACCCGATCCCGCTCAACCCGACGCCCGGCTCGATCTGGACGGCCAGCGACCCTGCCGTCGAGGCGGAGTTCGTGGCACGATTGCGCGGGCACGGGATCCCGACGACGATCCGTGACACCCGCGGCAGCGACATCGACGGTGCCTGCGGGCAGCTCGCTGCAGAGGAGGACGAGTGAGTTCGCTGTTCACCACGGTCGGCAAGACCCGGAACGGGTACGACCCCGAGGAGGTCGACGACTTCTTCGAGCACGCCCGCGACGTGTACGAGGGCCGGGCGCAGGAGCGGCTGACCAGCACCGAGATCCAGGCCTCGGTCTTCGACCTGGTCCGTGGTGGGTACGACACGCACGAGGTCGACGCCGCGCTGGACCGCCTCGAGGGCGCGTTCATCGCGCGCCAGCGCGCGGAGTACGTCGCCGCCCACGGCCAGCAGGCCTGGATGAACGCGCTCGCGGAGCGCGCCCGGTCGCTGTACGGCCGTCTGGGCCGCCCGGACGGCGAGAAGTTCGCGCTCGCGGAGCGTGGCAAGCCCGCCTACGACGTCGACGACGTGGACGACCTGTGCGACCGGCTCGTCGCCTACTTCGACCGTCAGGTCCCGATCACCGCGGCGGAGATCCGTTCCGCGACGTTCGGCCGTGCGCGCGGTCGCGACGGGTACGCGGAGGGCCCGGTCGACGCGTTCTTCGCCCGCGCCATCGAGGTCCTGCTCGGCGTCGAGTGACGACGCCCGGCGCTTCCCGACGCGCGTGACCCTCGACCCGCGGACCTCCGCGAGCCCGCTGGTGCGCCGCGCCGCGGCGTGGCTGGCGGCCGTCAACGCCCGGCACCCATGGAACCACAACGAGCACTTCCACGGCTGGGTCGTGCGCCGTGTGCCGCGCGGCGCCCGCGTCGTGCTCGACGCTGGCTGCGGTGCCGGCGTGCTGCTCGGCAGGCTGCGCCGGCGGGTCGCCGAGGTCCACGGCATCGACGCCGACGGCGGCATGGTCGCCCAGGCGCTCGTGCGCCACGCCGCGGATCCCGCGGTGACCGTGCGGCGGCTCGGGTTCGACGACGTCGGCTCGCCCGACGACGTCCGCTCGCCCGACGGGTCCGGTCCACCGAGCCACCCGGCCGGCCCGGCCGCCGGGCCGGAGGGCTACGACGCGGTGACGATGGTCGCCGTGCTGCACCATCTCGACCTCGACGAGGCGCTCCGGCACGCCCGCAGCCTGCTCGCCCCGGGCGGGCGCCTGCTCGTCGTCGGCCTCGCGCGCGTGGCGTCGGCGCGCGACCTCGCCGTCGACGTCCCGTCCGCGCTCCTCAACCCCCTCGTGGGCCTCGTCAAGCACCCGCGGCGGGCCCGGCCCGGCGATCCCGGGACGGACGCCCCGGGCATGCCGGTCCGGGACCCGCGGCACACCGTCGACGAGGTCGCGCGCACGGCCCGGGCGCACCTGCCCGGGGCGCGCGTGCGCCGTCGGCTCTTCTTCCGGTACACGCTCGAGTGGACGGCCCCGCGCTGACGCGTCCGGGACACGCCGTGCGCACGCACCGCCCGCGGCCTGGGAGGATGGGAACCATGCCCGACGGACCCGCCCCCGCCCTCCGCACCGTGACGATCCTCGGCTCGACCGGGTCGATCGGCACCCAGGCGATCGACGTCGTCCAGGCTCACCCCGACCGGTTCCGCGTCGACGCGCTCTCGGCGGGCGGCGGGGACGTGGAGCTGCTCGCGCGCCAGGCCGCGGCGCTGGGCGTGCGCGCGGTCGGCGTCGCCGACGCGTCGCGCGCGACGGCCCTGGGCGAGGCGCTGGCGCGGGCCTTCGCCGGCCGGGGCGACGTCCCCGAGGTGCTCGCCGGACCCGACGCCGCGGACGCGCTGGCAGGCCGGGGGAGCGACGTCGTCCTCAACGGCGTCACGGGCTCCGTGGGTCTCGGCCCGACGCTCGCCGCACTGCGCGCCGGGTCCACGCTCGCGCTCGCGAACAAGGAGTCGCTCGTCGCCGGAGGCGCCCTGGTGCGCGCGGCGCAGCAGCACCCCGACCAGATCGTCCCCGTCGACTCCGAGCACTCGGCCATCGCGCAGTGCCTCCGCTCCGGGACGCGGGCCGAGGTGCGCCGCCTGATCCTCACCGCCTCGGGCGGGCCCTTCCGCGGGTGGGACGCGGACGCGGTCAAGGCGGCGACGGTCGAGCAGGCGCTCGCGCACCCCACCTGGGCCATGGGCCCGGTCGTCACGGTGAACTCCGCGAGCCTCATGAACAAGGGCCTCGAGCTCATCGAGGCGCACCTGCTGTTCGACGTCCCGGCCGACGACATCACCGTCGTCGTGCACCCGCAGTCCGTGGTGCACTCGATGGTCGAGTTCGTCGACGGCTCGACGATCGCGCAGGCGTCGCCCCCGGACATGCGCCTGCCCATCGCGCTCGGGCTGTCGTGGCCCGACCGGCTCGACCCGGTGACCCCGCCGTGCGACTGGACGGCCGCGACGTCGTGGACGTTCGAGCCGCTCGACGACGCCGCGTTCCCCGCGGTGAGCCTCGCGCGCGCCGCCGTCGCGGCGAGCGCGACCCACCCGGCGGTCTACAACGCCGCCAACGAGGAGGCCGTCGCCGCGTTCCTCAGCGGACGCGCAGGTTTCGGTGACATCGTGACGACGGTCGAGCGTGTGCTCGCGGCGCACGACGGAACCTCCGCGGACGCCGTGACGTTGGACGACGTGGCGGAGGCCGAGACCTGGGCGCGCGCCCGCGCGCGCGAGATCCTGGACCGCCGGTGACGAGCAACCGTCCGGTCGCGTCGAGCGCCCGGGCCGAGAAGGAGCAGAGAGACAGATGGCGACGCTGATCGGCATCCTCGTGATCGTGGTCGGGATCGTCGTCTCGATCGCGCTGCACGAGGTCGGGCACATGGTGCCCGCGAAGAGGTTCGGCGTCCGCGTGAGCCAGTACATGGTCGGGTTCGGCCCGACCCTGTGGTCGCGTACCAAGGGCGAGACCGAGTACGGGTTCAAGGCGATCCCGCTCGGCGGCTACGTCCGCCTCGTCGGCATGTACCCGCCCGCGCCCGCCGGTGCGCGGCCGCGCGGGAACGGCTTCTTCTCGCAGGTCGTCGCCGACGCCCGCGACGCGAGCACCGAGGAGATCCGGCCCGGCGAGGAGCACCGGGCCTTCTACAACCTCTCCGCGCCCAAGAAGGTCGTCGTCATGCTCGGCGGCCCCTTCATGAACCTCCTCATCGCGTTCGTGCTCATGGCGATCGTGTGCGTCGGCATCGGCCTGCCCGCCGTCACGACGACGGTCGGGTCCGTGTCCGCGTGCGTCCCGTCGGTCGTCGCGACCGAGCAGGAGGAGTGCGCGGCCACGGCCGACCCGTCGCCGGCGGCCGTCGCCGGACTGGAGCCGGGCGACACCGTGGTGTCGTTCGACGGCGCGGAGGTCACCTCCTGGGACCAGCTCTCCGGGATGATCCGCGGCTCCGCCGGCCAGGCGACGCCCGTCGTCGTCGAGCGCGACGGCGAGCAGGTCGACCTCACCATCACGCCGGTCGACGTGGAGCGCCAGGTCGTCGCCGAGGACGGGACGCCCGTCGTGGACGAGTCCGGCGACCCGGTGACCGAGCCCGCCGGCTTCGTCGGCTTCACCCCGACGGTGGAGCGGCAGCCCACGGGGATCGGCGTCGCGGCCGAGGCCACGTGGCAGCAGGTGAGCGGCACGGCGGGGATCATCGTCACCCTGCCCGTGAAGGTCTACGAGGCTGCCCAGGCTGCGTTCACCGACGCGCCGCGCGGCCAGGACTCGGTGATGAGCGTCGTCGGCGTCGGCCGTGTCGCCGTGGACGTGGCAGGTGCCGAGAGCCCCGTCCTCGACCGCGTCGTGACGATGCTCATGCTGCTCGCCGCGCTCAACGTGGCCCTGTTCGTCTTCAACCTCATCCCGCTGCTGCCGCTCGACGGCGGGCACGTCGTCAACGCCCTCTACGAGGGGGCCAAGCGCACGGTCGCGCGCGTCCGCGGCCTCCCGCGCCCCGGCCCTGCTGACCTCGCCCGCATGATGCCCGTCGCGTACGTCATGTTCGTCGTCCTCGTCGGCGTCGGCGCCCTCCTCATCCTCGCCGACATCATCGACCCGGTCCGCCTCACGTGACGCCGTCCCCGTCGGAGTCGTCGGGTTCGCTGCCCGCGGCGTCGCGCGTGGGCACCCGCGCGTCGTCCTGAGGTCGGCGCGCGGTGCTGAGGCGCGAGAAGTGGCCCCTGCGGGCGGCGTGCCAGGGACCACTTCCCGCATCTCGTGACCACGGACGCGAGAGCGCGGACCCGACCCCGGCGGCGTGGAGGGGCCGCGAAGATGTGCGGGACCGAGCGGGAAGGTGACGTCCCGGACAGGTCCGACGTGCGGCGTCGGACGGCGGGCGGGGGATACTAGGGGCGTGAGCGTACCCATCAGTCTCGGAATGCCTGCCGCCCCGCCGCCTGTCCTCGCGCCGCGACGCAAGAGCCGCAAGATCAAGGTCGGCAAGGTGGACGTCGGCGGCGACGCGCCGATCAGCGTCCAGTCGATGACGACGACGCCGACGACGGACATCAACGCGACGCTCCAGCAGATCGCGGAGCTCACGGCGTCGGGCTGCGACATCGTGCGCGTGGCGGTGCCGAGCGCGGACGACGCGCTCGCGCTGCCGGCGATCGCGAAGAAGTCGCAGATCCCCGTCATCGCGGACATCCACTTCCAGCCCAAGTACGTGTTCGCCGCGATCGACGCGGGCTGCGCCGCCGTCCGCGTGAACCCGGGCAACATCCGCAAGTTCGACGACCAGGTCAAGGAGATCGCGAAGGCGGCCTCCGACGCGGGCGTGTCCCTGCGCATCGGCGTGAACGCCGGTTCCCTCGACCCGCGCCTGCTGGCGAAGTACGGCAAGGCGACGCCCGAGGCGCTGGTCGAGTCGGCCGTGTGGGAGGCGTCGCTGTTCGAGGAGCACGGGTTCCACGACTTCAAGATCTCGGTGAAGCACAACGACCCCGTCGTCATGGTGCGGGCGTACGAGCTGCTCGCGGAGGCGGGGGACTGGCCGCTGCACCTCGGCGTGACCGAGGCCGGACCGGCGTTCCAGGGCACGATCAAGTCGGCCACGGCGTTCGGCGCGCTGCTGAGCAAGGGCATCGGCGACACGATCCGCGTCTCGCTGTCCGCGCCCCCGGTCGAGGAGGTCAAGGTCGGCAACCAGATCCTCCAGGCGCTGAACCTGCGGCCGCGCAAGCTCGAGATCGTCTCGTGCCCGTCGTGCGGTCGCGCCCAGGTGGACGTGTACACGCTCGCGGAGAAGGTCACGGCCGGGCTCGAGGGCATGGAGGTGCCGCTGCGCGTCGCGGTGATGGGCTGCGTCGTCAACGGTCCGGGCGAGGCGCGCGAGGCGGACCTCGGGGTCGCGTCGGGCAACGGCAAGGGCCAGATCTTCGTCAAGGGCGAGGTCGTCAAGACGGTGCCGGAGTCGCTCATCGTCGAGACGCTCATCGAGGAGGCGCTGCGCATCGCGGAGACCATGACGCCGGAGAACGACGCGCAGGCCGGCCCGCCGGTCGTCACGGTCGGCTGACGGTCCGGTGGCCCGCTGGCGTCCGTCCGTCCCGGCCCTGAGGCCGCGGTCGCGCGGCGAGGCCGGTGACGGCGAGCGCGCCCGGGCGCGCGTCCTCGTCGACGCGGACGTCCCGGAGGCGCTGGCGGTCTGCGCGGGCGACCCGGTCGCGTCGACGCTCGCGGCGGCGCGGCTCGCGGTCGCGCAGCACGCGGGCCTGCACGCAGCGGGCGGTCAGGCGTGGGGGTTCCCGGCCGTCGGGCCGCTCGAGGCGGTCTGCTGGGCCGGTGCCAACCTCGTGCCGGTCGTCCCGGCGTCGCTCGAGCCCGACCGGGCCCGCGCGGCGGTCGCGGCGTTCGCGGTGCTCGCGCGGCACGCGGGTCGGCGATCGTCGTCGGTCGTGGGCGAGCGCGACGCCGTCCTCGCGCTGTGGGAGCTGCTCGCGCCGCACTGGCCGTCGCCGCGCGAGATCCGGGCGAACCAGCCGTCGCTCGCGATCGACCGCGAGCCCGACGTCGAGCCGGACCCGGGCGTGCGCCGGTCCGTCCCGGCGGAGGTGCCCGTCGTCCTGCCCGCGTGCGTGCGCATGTTCACCGAGGAGGTGGGCTACTCGCCCGTCGAGGGCGGCGGCCGCGCGTACGAGGAGCGGGTGCGGTCGCTCGTGCTCGCGGGCCGGTCGTTCGTCCGGCTCGCGGCGAGCGACGGCGCGCCGCACGTCGTCTTCAAGGCCGAGCTCGGCGCGGTCACGCCGCTCGTGGCGCAGGTGCAGGGCGTGTGGGTCGACCCGCGGTACCGCGGGCGGGGCCTCGCGGCGCCGGGGATGGCCGCCGTCGTGCGCCTGGCACGCCAGGGCACCCCGGCCGAGGCCGCCCGCCGCGTCGCGCCGCCCGTCGTGTCGCTGTACGTCAACGACTACAACACGCGCGCCCTCGCGACGTACCGCCGCGTCGGGTTCGAGCAGGTCGGCACCTACGCCACCGTGCTCTTCTGACCTCGCGGCGCTCCTGACGCCCGTCGGCGACCGCCCGGGCGGTGCTACTTGAGCAGGCGCGACATCCGGCGGTCGGCGAGCACCTGGCCGCCCGTCTGGCACGTGGCGCAGTACTGCAGGCTGCGGTCGGCGAAGCTCACCTCCCGCACCGTGTCCCCGCACACGGGGCACGGCAACCCGGTGCGCCCGTGCACACGCATCCCGGCGCGCTTGGCGTCCTTGAGCTCGGCTGCCGGCTTGCCCGACGACGCCGCGACGGCCTCGGTGAGCACCTCCCCGACGGCGGCGTGCACCCGGGCGACCTCGTCCGGCGTGAACGAGCGCGTGAGCTTGAACGGGCTCGTGCGGGCGGCGTGCAGGATGTCGTCGGAGTAGGCGTTGCCGATCCCCGCGATCGACGACTGGTCGCGCAGCAGCCCCTTGACCTGCTGGTTGCGCGCGGCCATGAGCACTCCGAGCGCCTCGGGCGTGAAGCCCGGGTCGAGCGGCTCGATCCCGAGCGTCTCGATCGCCCGTATCTCTTCGGGGTGCCGCACGACGTGCACCGCGAGCCGCTTGCGCGTCCCGGCCTCCGTGAGGTCGAACCCCGAGCCGTCGTCGAACCGCACGCGCAGCGCGAGCACCGCGGCCTTCCCGCCGCCGCTGCCGCCGAGCCGGGGCCGCACGGGCGTCGTCGGCGCCTTCTCCGACCACCGCAGCCACCCCGCGCGGGCGAGGTGGAAGACGAGGTGGACCTCGTCGTCGGGCCCCGGGGCGGGCGGGCCGCCCCCGGCCGGCGCGAGGACGAGGTCGAGCCACTTGCCGTGGCGTCGGGCGCCGGTCACGACGCGCCCGACGAGCGCGCCGACGGGCGGGTCGAACGTCTTGAGCGCGGCGATCTGCGCGACGTCGGCGGCGACGACGGTGCGGCTGGTCGCGCGGTCGTCGAGGAACCTGACCAGGGCCTCGACCTCGGGCAGCTCGGGCATGGGGACATCCTCCCCGCCGGTAGGGTGGGGCGCATGTCTTCCGTCACGTCCGGCGCGTCCGCCGCGGCCTCCACCCGCGTCCGGGGCGCCGACCTCCTGCGCCTGTCCACCCTGTTCGTCCGGACGCTGCGCGAGGACCCGGCCGACGCCGAGGTCGCGAGCCACAAGCTCCTCGTGCGAGCGGGCTACATCCGCCGTGCCGCCCCCGGCATCTACACCTGGCTCCCGCTCGGCCTGCGCGTGCTGCGCAAGGTCGAGGACGTGGTCCGCGAGGAGATGGCCGCGGCGGGCGCGCAGGAGGTGCACTTCCCGGCGCTGCTGCCCAAGGAGCCGTACGAGGCGACGGGCCGCTGGACGGAGTACGGGCCCAACATCTTCCGGCTCAAGGACCGCAAGGAGGGCGACTACCTCCTCGCGCCGACGCACGAGGAGATGTTCACGCTCCTCGTCAAGGACCTGTACTCGTCGTACAAGGACCTGCCGCTCACGATCTACCAGATCCAGACCAAGTACCGCGACGAGGCGCGTCCCCGCGCGGGCCTCATCCGCGGCCGCGAGTTCGTCATGAAGGACGCCTACTCGTTCGACACGACGGACGAGGGCCTCGAGCGCTCCTACGAGGCGCAGCGCGCGGCGTACCGGCGCATCTTCGACCGGCTCGGGCTCGAGTACGTGATCGTGGCCGCGACGTCGGGCGCCATGGGTGGCTCGCGCTCCGAGGAGTTCCTCACGCCGACGCCGATCGGCGAGGACACGTTCGTGCGCTCGCCCGGCGGGTACGCGGCCAACGTCGAGGCGGTCGTGACGCCCGTCCCGGAGGCCGTGGACTACGCCGACGCGCCCGCCGCGCACGTCGAGGACACCCCCGACACCCCGACGATCGACTCGCTCGTCGCCCTCTCCAACGACCGCTTCCCGCGCTCCGACCGCGCATGGACGGCCGCGGACACGCTGAAGAACGTCGTGCTCGCCCTCACGCATCCCGACGGCCGCCGCGAGGTCGTCGTCGTCGGGCTGCCCGGCGACCGCGAGGTCGACCTCAAGCGCGTCGGCGCGGCGTTCGAGCCGGCCGAGGTCGAGCCGGCGACGGACGCGGACTTCGCCGCGCACCCCGAGCTCGTCAAGGGCTACATCGGCCCGCAGGCGCTCGGCCCGAACGTCCGCCGGGACGCCCCCGCGGACGTCGCCGAGGGCGAGGTGCCCGAGCGGCACTCCGTGCGCTACCTGCTCGACCCGCGGGTCGTCGCGGGCACGCGCTGGATCACCGGCGCGAACGAGCCGGGGCGGCACGTGTTCGACCTCGTCGCCGAGCGGGACTTCGCCGCCGACGGCACGGTCGAGGCCGCCGAGGTCCGCGCGGGCGACCTCGCGCCCGACGGCTCCGGCCCGCTCGAGCTGGCCCGCGGCATCGAGATCGGTCACATCTTCGCGCTCGGCCGCAAGTACGCCCAGGCGCTCGGGCTCACCGTGCTCGACGAGAACGGCAAGCAGGTCGTCGTGACCATGGGGTCGTACGGCATCGGCGTGACGCGCGTGCTCGCCGCGCTCGCGGAGGCCAACCACGACGACGCCGGTCTCGCGTGGCCCGCGCACGTCGCCCCCGCGCACGTGCACGTCGTCGCGACGGGCAAGGACGCGAGCGTGTTCGACGAGGCCGAGCGCCTCGCGACCGAGCTCGCCGCCCGGGGCGTGGAGGTGGTCTACGACGACCGTCCCAAGGTCTCGCCGGGCGTGAAGTTCAAGGACGCCGAGCTCCTCGGCGTGCCGCTGCTGCTCGTCGTGGGCCGCGGTCTGGCCGACGGCGTCGTCGAGGTCCGTCCCCGCGCGGGCGAGGCCGTGCAGGTCCCCGTCGCGGACGCCGTCGAGCACGTCGCGGCGCAGGTGGCCGAGCTCCTGGGCTGACCCGTCGCAGCGTCGGGGGCGCCCCCGGTCCGGTTCACGGACCGGGGGCGTCTTCGTCGTCCCCGGGGGAGCAGGGAGGAGCGGCGTCCCGCACGGGTCGCGTGCCGGTCCCGGACGGGGCCGGGCGGCGCCCGCCCGACGGCGGGGCGCGGGCAGGCTCAGCCGGCGGACTGCTCGGGGAGCCCGGGGAAGGCGACGGGCGGCTCGCCCCACGCGACCGCGCCCGTCCACGAGTCGACGAGGAGGGCCACCGCCTCGGCCCGGGACGTGGGCGCGGCCGTGGCGACGAGGCTCGCGTACGACTGCGCGAGGCCGGACTCGACCTGGCGCGCCAGGGCGGCGAGGTCCGCGTCGTCCGGCAGCACGTAGGCGACGCGCCGGGGGTCCTGCGCGGTGCCGTCCGTCCCGGCGGCGAGCGCCCACGCCTGGCCGCGCGCCCGGTGCTCGGCGGCGCGTGCGACCGCCGCCGTGCGGGCGTCGCCGTCGGACTGCGCCGCGCGCACCTCGTACGCGTACCCCGCGGCGTCCTCGGACTCGACGAGCGTCGCGAGGTCCGCGGCGCCGATCCCGGCGGGGGCCTCCGCGACCGGAGGCGCCGCCGACACGAGCCCGTCGGCCGCGGCCGACCCGGTGAGCGCGGCGAGGCGCCGCGCCGAGACGTGCTCCGAGGTGGCGACGGACGCGAGGAGCCGCGCGAGCCCGGCGTCCGTCGACGCGTCGGCCGCGGCGCCCGTGCGCTGCGCGGCCTCGACGAGGGCGACGACGACGTCGTCGGTCGTGGCGGTGGCGGGGTCGTCCGTCGTACCGCGGTCCGTGGCGGTCGGCGCGTCCTCGGCCGGTGCGTCGTCCGCGCCGTCTGCGTCGTCCGTCGCGGTGGACGACGTGGGGCCGTCGCCGGGAAGGTCGAGGTCGCCCAGGCCCGAGTCGTACACGCCGCCGAGGGCGTCCGCGTGCTGCTCGGCGAACGCCGCGACCTCCGCGAGCGCGGCGAGCGTGGCCGGGTCGGTCACGCTCGGCGTGACGTCCGCCACGAGCCCGGCGACCGCGAGGGCGTCGTCCACCGCGTCCGCGCGCAGCACCTCGACGGCGTCGGGCGAGGGCTCGGTGGGGGGCGGGGTCTCCAGCCGCACGCCGCACCCGGCCGCCAGGACGGCCGTCGCCAGCACCGTCACGGCCGCGAGCAGCCGGCCGCCGGGCCGGGACGTCCGGCGCGGGCGGGGACGGGTCGCGGCGGGCACCGCGGTCGCGTGGGGACTCATCGGGGGCGATGATGTCACGTCCGGGGCTCGCGAGTCGTTAGGCTGGTCCCCGGTCGAACGTCCCGACGGCCAGGCCGTCGGGAGATTCCCGAGACAACAACACACCGGTCGTCTTCCGTACCCGGCGTGGGACACGGACAGGAGCTGAGTCATGGCAGGGCAGGCGGGCGGTCAGCCCGGCAAGGCACCCGGAGGCGACGCGGCGACGCACGCGCTCCGCGAGAGCGTGCGCGCGGCGATCGAGCCCGCGGTCCAGGACGCGGGGCTCCACCTCGAGGACGTCACGGTGTCGCGTGCCGGAGCCCGGTCCGTGGTGCGCGTCGTGCTCGACCTCCCGGACGACGTCGAGGGGAACCTCGACCTCGACACGGTGGCGGAGGCGACGCGCCCGATCTCGACGGCGCTGGACGCGGTGGACCCGCTCCACGGCGCGTACACGCTCGAGGTCTCGACGCCCGGCACCGACCGTCCGCTCACCGAGCCCCGCCACTTCCGGCGCGCCCGCGGCCGCCTCGTGCGCCTCGTGCTCGCCGACGGCGGCACGGTCGAGGGGCGCCTGCGGTCCGGGTCCGAGGTCGGCCCCGGGCTGCTCCTGGACGTGCCGGGCAAGCGCGGTGTCGTGACGGAGCGCGTCGTGCCCCTGGCGGACGTGGTCCGCGGGCAGGTGCAGGTGGAGCTCAAGCGCGCGCTCGAGGCCGACCTGCCCGAGCTCGACGAGACCGACGGCTCGACCGACGAGACGACCGCCCACGACGAGGAGGCCTGACGATGGACGTGGACATGAGCGCGCTGCGCCTGCTGGAGCGCGAGAGGGACATCAGCCTCGACGTCCTGGTCGCCGCGATCGAGCAGGCCCTGCTCTCGGCGTACCACCGCACCCCGGACGCGTACACGCGCGCCCGGGTCGAGCTCGACCGCAAGACCGGGCACGTCACGGTGTGGGCGCGCGAGGAGCTGCCGGCTCCGGAGACCGATGACGAGGACGCCCCGCGTGGCCCGGTCGAGCACGGTCCCGAGTTCGACCACACGCCCGCCGACTTCGGCCGGATCGCGACGTCGACCGCGCGGCAGGTCATCGTCCAGCGCCTGCGCGACGCGGAGGACGACCAGATCCTCGGCACGTTCCGCGGCAAGGAGGGCGAGGTCCTCGCGGGCGTCATCCAGCAGGGGCGCGACCCGCGCGTCGTGCTCGTGGACGTCGGCGGCACGGAGGCCGTCCTCCCGCCGCACGAGCAGGTGCCGACGGAGGAGTACGTGCACGGCGAGCGCCTGCGCGCCTACGTGCTCGAGGTCGCCCGGGGAATGAAGGGCGCGCAGATCACGTTGAGCCGGACGCACCCGAACCTCGTGCGCAAGCTGTTCGAGCTCGAGGTCCCGGAGGTCGCCGACGGCTCGGTGGAGATCACGGCCATCGCGCGCGAGGCCGGGCACCGGACCAAGGTCGCGGTGCGGTCCAGGGTCCCGGGTCTCGGGGCCAAGGGCGCGTGCATCGGGCCGATGGGCTCGCGCGTGCGCGCCGTCATGGCGGAGCTGCACGGCGAGAAGATCGACATCGTCGACCACAGCGACGACCCGGCGCAGTTCGTCGCGAACGCGCTGTCGCCGGCTCGTGTGTCGTCCGTCACGGTCGTCGACGAGGCGGCCCGGGCCGCGCGCGTCGTCGTCCCGGACTTCCAGCTCTCGCTCGCGATCGGCAAGGAGGGGCAGAACGCCCGCCTGGCCGCGAAGCTCACGGGGTGGCGCATCGACATCCGCTCGGACGAGGGCGGCGCCCCGTCGGAGGGTTCCGACCGCGACGCTCCCGCAGGTCCCCGCACCGGAGACCGGTAGTCGCCGGGAGTGGGACGGTCACGGATGACGGGACGGCGCGGTAGACTGTCCTCGACCGGGCCGCGCGCCCGCACCTCGACCATGCCCCAGGACACCCCGACCCGCCCCGTACCCACGGGCAAGGGTCCTGTCCGCACGTGCGTCGGATGCCGGGAGCGCGACCTGCGGTCAGCTCTCCTCCGTCTGGTCCTCGACCGGTCCGGCGCGAGCACCGACGAGCCCCGGCTCGTGGTGGACGCGGGACGGTCGCTGCCGGGTCGTGGTGCGTGGCTCCACGCGTCGACCCGGTGCCTCGAGACGGCGGAACGCCGGCGGGCCGTCCCGCGGGCCCTGCACGTCGCCGGGCCCCTCGACCTCGCCGCGGTCCGCACCGCGATCGAGGCCCGGTCGGGAGAGCACGGCTGAGCCACTGCGTCACGGCCCCACCCGGGGCCGCACTGCACGACACGTCGACAAGGAAGCGGGTTAGAAGCCGATGGGCACCCGATGAGTACCCAGCGATGAGCACCCAGCACTAACGACGGTCCTCCCTGTCCGGGGCGGACCGAGACAGGAGAGTTGTGGCAAAGGTCCGCGTCTACGAGCTCGCGAAGGAGCTCGGGGTGGAGAGCAAGACCATCATGACCAAGCTGACGGAGCTCGGTGAGTTCGTCCGCTCGGCATCCTCGACCATCGAGCCACCGGTGGTCCGCAAGCTGCGCGACGCCTTCCCCGCCGGGGGCGGCGGCGCGAGCAAGCCCGCGGCGGCTCCCGCCCCCGCGCGCCCGGCCGCGCCCAAGCCGGCCCCGAAGCCCGAGGTGAAGGCCGAGCCGGTCGCGCCGAAGGCGGAGGCGCCCGCGCCCCAGCCGGCGGCACCCGCCCCGGCGAAGGCCGAGCCCGCGAAGGCGGCTCCGGCACCCGCCGCGCCGGCTCCGAAGGCCCCGGCGCCCCAGGCCCCCGCGGCCGAGCGCCCCGCGCCCGCCCAGAAGCCCACCGCCACGCCCAAGCCGGGCGGCGGCACGAACGCGCCCGCGCCCCGTCCCGGCGGCACGAGCGCGCGCCCTGGCGCCCCGCGCCCGGGCAACAACCCGTTCGCCTCCAGCCAGGGCATGCCCCGGCAGGGTGGCGGGCCCCGTCCCGGTGCCCCGCGCCCGGGCAACAACCCGTTCGCGTCGAGCCAGGGCATGCCCCGGCCCGGCTCGCGTCCCGAGCGCACCGAGGGTGCGGCGGCGGCGTCCGGCGAGCGTCCGGGCGGCCCCCGTCCGGGTGGTCCCCGTCCCGCACCGCGTCCCGGCGGCCCGCGCCCGAACCCGGGCATGATGCCCGGTCGCACCTCGATCGGTCGCCCCGGTGAGCGTCCTGCTCCCGGCGGTCGTCCTGGCGGGGGCGGCGGCGGTCGTGGCGGCGGTGGCGGCTTCGCCGGTCGCCCCGGTGGCGGCGGTGCTCCCGGTGGTGGCGGCGGCTTCGCCGGTCGCCCCGGTGGCGGCGGTCGTGGTGGCGCGGGTCGTGGCTCCACGCAGGGCGCCTTCGGGCGCGCCGGTGGCCGTCCGGTCCGTGGGCGCAAGTCGAAGCGGGCGAAGCGCCAGGAGTTCGAGCAGATGCAGGCGCCGTCGCTCGGCGGCGTGCAGGTTCCCCGCGGCAACGGCAAGACCGTCGTCCGCCTGCGTCACGGCTCGTCCCTGAACGACTTCGCCGACAAGATCGACGCGAACCCCGCGAGCCTCGTCACGGTCCTCTTCCACCTCGGTGAGATGGCGACCGCGACCCAGTCGCTCGACGAGGACACGTTCGGCACGCTCGCGGCCGAGCTCGGCTACGTCATCGAGATGGTCTCGGCCGAGGAGGAGGACCGCGAGCTGCTCGGGTCCTTCGACATCGACCTGGACGCGGAGCTCGAGGCCGAGGGCGACGACGAGCTCATGGCTCGTCCGCCGGTCGTCACCGTCATGGGTCACGTCGACCACGGAAAGACCAAGCTCCTCGACGCGATCCGCCAGACGGACGTCGTCGCGGGCGAGGCCGGCGGTATCACCCAGCACATCGGTGCCTACCAGGTGCGCCACGAGCACGAGGGCACCGACCGCGCCATCACCTTCATCGACACCCCGGGTCACGAGGCGTTCACCGCCATGCGTGCCCGCGGTGCCCAGGTGACGGACATCGCGATCCTGGTCGTGGCCGCGGACGACGGCGTGATGCCGCAGACCATCGAGGCGCTGAACCACGCCCAGGCGGCGAACGTGCCGATCGTCGTCGCGGTGAACAAGGTGGACAAGGAGTCGGCCAACCCGGCCAAGATCCGCCAGCAGCTCACCGAGTACAACCTGGTGGCCGAGGAGTACGGCGGCGACACCATGTTCGTCGACGTGTCGGCCAAGCAGAACATGGGCATCGACGACCTCCTCGAGGCCGTCCTGCTCACGGCCGACGCCTCGCTCGACCTGCGTGCGAACCCCGACAAGGACGCCCGCGGCGTCGCCATCGAGGCGAACCTGGACAAGGGCCGCGGCGCCGTCGCGACCGTCCTCGTCCAGTCCGGCACGCTGCGCGTCGGCGACGCGATCGTCGCCGGCACGGCCCACGGCCGCGTCCGCGCGATGTTCGACGAGCACGGCAACGCCGTGACCGAGGCGGGCCCCGCCCGTCCGGTCCTCGTGCTGGGTCTCGCGTCCGTGCCGAGCGCGGGCGACACGTTCCTCGTGGCGCCCGACGAGCGCACGGCCCGCCAGATCGCCGAGAAGCGCGAGGCCGCCGAGCGTGCCGCCCTCCTGGCCAAGCGCCGCAAGCGCATCAGCCTCGAGGACTTCACGCAGGCTCTCCAGCAGGGCAAGGTCGAGACCCTCAACCTCGTCCTCAAGGGCGACGTGTCCGGTGCCGTCGAGGCCCTCGAGGACGCGCTGCTCAAGATCGACGTGGGCGACGAGGTCGAGCTGCGCGTCATCCACCGCGGCGTCGGTGCGATCACGCAGAACGACGTCAACCTCGCGACGGTCGACAACGCGATCATCATCGGCTTCAACGTGAAGTACGGCGAGCGCGTCGAGGACCTGGCCGAGCGCGAGGGCGTCGACGTCCGCTTCTACTCGATCATCTACCAGGCGATCGAGGACGTGGAGGCCGCGCTCAAGGGCATGCTCAAGCCGGAGTACGAGGAGGCCCAGCTGGGCACGGCGGAGATCCGCGAGATCTTCCGCTCCTCGAAGTTCGGCAACATCGCCGGTTCGATCGTCCGCTCGGGCGAGATCCGCCGCAACGCCAAGGCGCGCGTCCTGCGCGACGGCAAGATCGTGGGGGACAACCTCACGGTCGAGTCGCTCAAGCGGTTCAAGGACGACGCCACCGAGGTCCGCGAGGGCTTCGAGTGCGGTATCGGGCTGGGCTCGTTCAACGACCTCCAGGTCGGCGACACGATCGAGACGTTCGAGATGCGGGAGAAGCCGCGTTCCTGACGCTCGTCACGCCCGGGGGCGGTCACGGTCCGTGGCCGCCCCCGGGCGTTCGTCTCCCGTCCCGCCCGGCCGACGGGGACCGTTCGGCGTACGGTCGTCGGGACCGTAGCCGGAACGCTCGGCACGAAAGGAAGAAGCCATGGTCGACCACCCTCGGGCGAGGAAGCTCGCCGACCGCATCAAGGAGATCGTCGCGCAGATGCTCGACTCGCGGATCAAGGACCCGCGCCTCGGGTTCGTCACCGTGACGGACGTGCGCGTCACCGGTGACCTGCAGAACGCGTCCGTGTTCTACACCGTGTACGGCACCGACGAGGAGCGCGCCGGGACGGCAGCCGCGCTGGAGAGCGCCAAGGGCCTGATCCGGTCCGAGGTCGGCAAGCAGACGGGGATCCGCCTGACGCCGGCGATCGAGTTCCACCTCGACTCCGTCCCGGAGACGGCGGCGCACCTCGACGCCGCGCTCGTCGAGGCGCGCCGTCGCGACGCCGAGCTCGCGGCCCTGCGCGAGGGCAAGACCTTCGCCGGGGACGCGGACCCGTACCGGACGAGCGACGAGGAGGCGGAGTCGGCCGAGGGCTGACCTCCGACCGCGCACCGCACCGAGGGCCGGTGGCGACACGCAGCGCGTGCCGCCACCGGCCCTCGGCCGTCCCCCGACCGGACGGGCGCTGTGCCTGCGTCCCGGCCTCCGGTCAGCGGCCCGTGCCGCGCGGGAGGAGGAGCGCGCCCGCGGTGGCGACGGCGAGCACGGCGGCACCGACGGCGAGGGCCGGCACCAGGCCGGTCGCGAAGGCGGCCGGTGTCAGCGCGCCGCCCGCGGCGAGGAAGACGGCGGTCAGCACCGCGACCCCGAGCGCGACGCCGACCTCCCGCAGCGTCGCGTTGACGCTGCTCGCCGTCGCGTGGTCCGCCTCCCCGACCCCGGCGAGCACCGCCGTCGCGAGGGGCGCGAAGGTGAGCCCCATGCCCACGCCGGCGAGCACGAACGCCGGGACGAGCGCGCCGTACGCGGCGGGGTCGGCGTCCACGAGGAGGGCCATCCCGCCGAGCGCGACGGTCTGCAGCGAGAGGCCCGTGACGACGAGGGGGCGCACGCCGACCCGGGACGCGAGCGCGCCCGCGAGCGGGGCCACGACCATGGGTGCGGCCGTCCACGGCAGGGTCCGGACGCCCGCCTCGAGGGGTGAGTAGCCCAGGCCGACCTGCAGGAACTGCGTGAGCAGGAACACCGCGCCGAACATCCCGACGGCGAACGCGAGGCTGGCGACGTTGGCCGCGCTGAAGCTCCGCGAGCGGAACAGGCGCAGCGGGACGAGCGGGTGCGCGCTGCGCGCCTCCTGGAGGACGAAGAGCACGAGCAGGGCCGCCGCGGCGGCGAGGGTCGCGATCGTCGCCGTCGAGTCCCAGCCGCGCCGCTCGGCGTCGACGATGCCCCACACGACGAGCAGGACGCCGCCGCCGGCGAGGAGCAGCCCCGGGGCGTCGAACGGCTGGCGGCGCCCGAGCGACTCGCGCAGCGCAGCGAGGACGAGCGGCACGGCGACGACCGCGACCGGCACGTTGAGCCAGAAGATCGCCTGCCAGCTCAGGCCCTCCACGACGGCGCCGCCGACGAGCGGGCCGAGCGCGACCCCGAGGCCGGAGACGCCGCCCCAGACCCCGATCGCGAGCGCGCGCCGCGCGGGCGGGACCGCGCCGACGAGCAGCGTGAGCGACAGGGGGAAGATCGCGGCGGCGCCGGCACCCTGGACGGCGCGGGCCGCGACGAGCGCGCCGGGCGTGTCCGCGAGCGCGGCGGCGGCCGACGCGAGCGTGAAGAGCGCGATCCCGCCGACGAACACCCGGCGGCGGCCGAGGCGGTCGCCGAGCGCGGCCGCGGGCAGCATGAGGGTCGCGAACGCGAGCGTGTAGGCGTTGACGAACCACTGGAGCTGCTCGACGGTCGGTCGCAGCGCCTCCGAGATCACGGGGAGCGCGCCGGTGACGACGAGGTTGTCGAGCGTGGCCATGAACATGGGCAGCGACGCGGCGACGAGCGCGAGCGCGACGGGGCGCGCTCGCTGCGTCGTGGGACTCGGGTCGGGCACCTGCGGGGCGGGCGGGCGGCGCTCCGGCGCGTCCGCGACGGTCGTGCCGGTGCCGGACGGGCCGTCGGGCCAGGGCGTCGGTCGAGGGGAGTGACATGGTCGGCCTCCGAGGCGGAAGTAAGCATTGATTGATTACTACCTGGGTGACGCTAGTAATCGACTGATAACCTGTCAACCATGAGTTCCGACGCGCCGGCCCGGCGCATGACGCGCGACGAGCGCCGCGAGCAGATCCTCGACGCCGCGACCGCGGTGTTCGCGGAGGGCGGCTACGCGGGCACGAGCACCGACCAGGTCGCCCGCGCGGCGCACGTGTCCCAGCCCTACGTGGTGCGGCTCTTCGGGACCAAGGAGGAGCTGTTCCGCGAGGTGTTCGACCGCGTCGCGAGCGAGATCGTCGCTCAGTTCGAGGCCGTCCCGCCCGGCCCGGACGCGAAGGCCGCGATGGGCGAGGCGTACCTGCGGCTCATCGCCGACCCGGACCAGCTCCGCGTCCTCATGCACGGGTTCATGCTCGGCTCCGACCCGGTGCTCGGCGCCCGGGCGCGCGAGGTCCTGGCGCGCGGGTTCGACCTCTACCGCACGCGCTCCGGGGCGAGCGACGAGGAGGCGCGGGACTTCGTGGCGCACGGGATGCTGCTCAACACCCTGTTCGCCGTCCAGGCGCCGTCCCGCGCGGACGACGACCCGGTGCTCGCGGCGCTCGTCCGGTGCACCGTCCACCCGTCGGACGCGCCGGGCCGTGCCGGGTCGAGGGCGCCCCGATGACCGCCGCACGCGCCGCGCGCCCGCGCGACCGCGCGCCGCGGCGGCCGACGGCGCCCGACGGTCTGGTCGTCGTCGACAAGCCGGGCGGCTGGACGAGCCACGACGTCGTCGGTCGCGGGCGCCGGCTCGCCGGCACGCGCAAGGTCGGGCACGCGGGCACGCTCGACCCCATGGCGACGGGCGTGCTCGTGCTCGGGGTCGGTCGGGCGACCAAGCTGCTCACGTACGTCGTGGGCGCGGACAAGGACTACGACGCGACGATCCGGCTGGGCGCCGCCACGACGACCGACGACGCCGAGGGCGAGGTCGTCGCGCGCGCCGACGCGTCGGGGGTCGGGCGCGCGGACCTCGACCGCGGGATCGCCGACCTCACGGGCGAGATCCTGCAGGTGCCGAGCACGGTGAGCGCGATCAAGGTCGACGGGCAGCGGGCCTACGCCCGGGCTCGCGCGGGCGAGGACGTCGCGCTCGCGGCACGGCCCGTCGTCGTCTCGCGCTTCGAGGTCCTCGACGTGCGCCCGGTGGGGCCGGGGGAGACGCCCGACAACGCGCCCCCCGCCCTGGACGTGGACGTCGCCGTGACCGTGTCGTCCGGCACGTACGTCCGGGCGCTCGCCCGCGACCTCGGTGCCGCGCTCGGCGTGGGCGGGCACCTCACGGCCCTGCGGCGCACGCGCGTCGGCGGGTACGGGCTCGCCGTCGCCTCGACGCTCGAGGAGCTCGAGGCCCAGGCCGACCGCGACGGGGTCCTCGCGACGCTGCCGCTCGCCGAGGCCGCGCGCGCGACGTTCCCCGTGCGCGACCTCTCGACGTCGGAGGCCACGGCGCTGTCGTACGGGCAGTGGATCCCGGCGACCGGGACGCCGGGCACGACGGCGGCGATCTCCCCGGCCGGGGAGCTCGTCGCGCTGGTCGAGGACACGCGCCGCGGCGGCGCGGACCTCGCGAGGCCCGTGCTCGTCCTCGCGCCCGCCTGACGTCCTTCGGTTCGGCGTCGGGGCCGGGGCGTGGCAGTCTTGTCCAGCGGCGCCGACGACTCCCTGCCGGCGCGCACGACCCACCCCCTCACCGGAGGAGTTCTCGCGTGCACCTGTGGACGGACCTGAGCCAGGTTCCCCCGGGTTTCGGCCCGTCGGTCGTGACGATCGGCAACTTCGACGGCGTCCACCGCGGCCACGCCCAGGTGCTCGGGCGGATCGTCGACCTCGCCCGCTCGCGCGCCGCGCGCGCCGTCGCCGTGACGTTCCACCCGCACCCGGCGGTCGTGCACCGCCCCGAGAGCGCGCCCGAGCTCATCACGGGCATCGCCGACCGGGTCGAGCTGCTCGCGGCGACGGGCCTGGACGCCGTCCTCCTCGTGGAGTACACGCTCGAGTTCGCGCGCCAGACCCCGGAGGAGTTCGTGCGCACGTACCTCGTCGACGGGCTCCGGGTCGGGACCGTCGTCGTGGGGCACGACGTGCGCTTCGGCCGCGACAACGCGGGGACGATCGAGACCATGGTCGAGCTCGGGTCGCGGTTCGGCTTCGAGGTCGTGGCGATCGACGACGTCGGGCAGCACCAGGGCGTGCCCGTCACGGACGAGGCCACGCCGGGCGACTCCCAGGTGCGCTGGTCCTCCACGGGGGTGCGGGCGCTGCTCGCGGCGGGCGACGTGCGCGAGGCGGCCCGCATCCTCGGCCGGTCGCACCGCGTGCGGGGCACGGTCGTGCACGGCGACGCCCGGGGCCGCGAGCTCGGCTTCCCGACGGCGAACCTCGGCGCGATCAGCGGCATGGTCCCGGCCGACGGCGTGTACGCGGGCTGGCTGGAGCGGCCGCAGCTCGCGGGCGCCGACCCCGAGCACGCCGACGTCCGCCTCCCGGCCGCGATCTCGATCGGCACCAACCCGACGTTCGACGGCGTCGAGCGCCGGGTCGAGGCGTACGTCCTGGACCGCGCGGACCTCGACCTGTACGACGAGGACGTCGTCCTCGAGCTGGTCGAGCGGCTGCGTCCCACGCTGCGGTTCGACGGCATCGAGCCGCTCGTCGCGCAGATGCACGACGACGTCGCCCGTGCCCGCGCGATCCTCGCCGGCGCGGACGGGGAGCCGGTCGCGACGATCCCGGGGTCCTGACGGTGGCGGCACCCGGCCCCGTGCTCGAGGCGCGCGCGCTGCGCGTCGGGTACGCCGACGTGGCCGTGTGCGCGCCCGTCGACCTCACGGTGCACCCCGGCGAGCTGGTCGTCGTCATCGGCGCGAACGGGAGCGGGAAGTCGACGCTCCTGCGCACGGTGCTCGGCCTGCAGCCCCCGCTCGGTGGCGCGGTGCGGGCCTTCGGGCGTGCGGTCGACGAGCGCGAGCGGGACTTCCGCGCGCGCGTCGCGGGCGTGCTCGACGACGACGCGTTCTTCCCCGCGCTCACGGTGCGCGAGCACCTCGTCCTCGTCGCGCGCGGCCACGGCGTGGTCGGCGCGGGAGCGGTCGTGGACGCGCTCCTGGACCGGTTCGGGATCGCCGAGCAGGCGGCGTCGCTGCCGACGGCGCTCTCGTCGGGCCAGCGACGCCGCTTCCTGCTCGCGTCGGGCCTCGTCCGGCCCCGCGAGCTGCTGGTCCTCGACGAGCCGGAGCAGCGCCTCGACCCCGGGATGCGCGAGCGGCTCGCGGGGCTGCTCGTGGACGACGCGCGCAGCGGCGTCGCGGTCGTCCTCGCGACGCACGACCCCGAGCTCGTCGCGCGGACGGGCGCGCGCGGCCTCCTGGTCGGCGACGACGCGTGCGTCGCGCTCGACCCGGCGGACACCCACGACGCGCTCCTGGCGGTGCGCTGACGGTGACCGGCGCGCGCCCCGGCGGACCCCCCGGAGAGACCCGCGGCACGGGCCGCGACGGCGCCGACGGCGCGGTGGACATGCTTCGCTCCGACCCGGACGAGCTGCTCACCGGACGCGAGCTGCGTCGTCTGACCGCGCGTGCCGCGGCGGCGCGCGCCGACGCGGGCCCGGGGGAGATCGTCGTCGACGTGGCCTACGCCGTCGTGTCCGTCGCGCTCGCGACCGGCTGGGTGATCGGGCTCGCCTCGATGCTGCGCTCGGCGCTCGACCCCGGCTCGGCGGCGGGAACCGTGGTCCTCGGACCGGGCGCCGTCCAGGCGCTCGGGACCGCCGCGCTGCTCGCGCTCCTCACGGGCACGGCCGTGCGCCTCGGTCCGGTGGGGGCGGGCAGCGGGGGAGTGCGCTGGTGGGTGCCCACCCCGGCGGACCGGCGCGGGCTGGTGTCGCCGTCGTTCGTCCGCGCGGTGCTCCTGGGCGGTGTGCTGGGCGCGGTCGGGACGGTCGTCGTGTCGGTCGCCGCCGGCCTCGACGTCGCCCCCGCGCTCCGGGCGGCGCTGACGGGCGGCGCGCTCGGGCTCCTGCTCGTGTCGGTGGCGGGCCTCGCCCAGCCGTTCCCGCGGGCGGCCGGCGCCCTCGCCCGCACGAGCGACGTCGCCGTCGCGGCCGTGCCGGTCGCGGGCCTCGTGCTCGTCGTCGCGGGCCGCCCCGGGCTGCCGGCGCTCGCCGCCCCGCCCCTCGTGGCGCTCGGCCTCCTCACCGTCGGGGCCGTGCTCGTGCTGCGCTGGTGGCGCGGGCTGGAGTCGCTCGGGGCGACCGTCCTGCGCGCGCAGAGCTCGGTCGCCGACCAGGTGGGCGGAGCCGTGCTCTCGTTCGACACGCGCGACCTCGGCCGCGCCCTGCGTCGTGCCGGGGCGGCCCGCGTGCGCGTCCGGCGCCCGCGCCGGTTCGCCGCCGTGCGGGGCGCGTTCGGCGCGGTCGTGGCGGCCGACCTCGTGCTCCTCGGGCGCAGCCCGTCCGCCCTCGCGCAGCTCGTCGGTCTGGGCGCGCTGACGGTCGTCGCCCAGCAGGTCCCCGGCCTCGGCTCGGGGTTCGGCCTCTTCGCGGTGCTGGTCGTCGCGGGCCTCGGGGCCGCGGTGCTCGGCGCCGAGGGGGCGCGCACCGCGGAGATGGCGCCCGTCGTCGACTCCCTCGTGCCGCTCGCCGCACGGTGGACCCGGCTCGCGCGCACCGTCGTCCCCACGCTCACGGCCGCCGCGTGCCTGCTCGCGGGATCGGCACCGCTCGTCGTCGCGACGGGCGACGCGCGCTGGGCCGCGCTCGGCGCGCTCGCGGCGGTCGTGCAGGGCGCCGCCGCCGTGCGGAGCGCCTACCGCGAGCCGCCGAACTGGGGCGGCCCCCTGCTCGCGACGCCCGCGGGCGGGGTGCCCACGGGCGCGGCCGCGGTGCTGCGCAAGGGGCCGGACGTCGCCGTCCTCGGCGCCGTCCCCCTCGGGGTGGCGCTCCTCGTGGGCACCGCGGGCTGGGCCGCCGTCGTCGCGCAGGCGCTGGTGGCGGCGCTGGCGCTCGCGGTCGCGACCCACGTGCGCGCGGCGCGCTGACCCCACCTCCGCCGAGCGAGCGACCTGCGGCGAGACCGCGACGTCCAGCACACCAGGGGCAGCGTGCCCTGCGGCGGATCGCTGTCTCGGCGTCGGTGGGCTCAGACGGGTGTCGGCGCCTCGACGACCCGGCCGTCCGCCAGGTGCACGCGGGCGTCGACCGGGTCGAGGGTCGCCTCGTCGTGCGTGACGAGCAGCGTCGCGGCGTCGAGCTCGCGCGCGAGGCGCACGACGAGCTCCACGACCTGCACGCCGCGCTCGTGGTCGAGCGCCGAGGTGGGCTCGTCGACGAGGAGCACCTGCGGGTCGTTCATGAGCGCCCGGGCGATCGCCACCCGCTGGCGCTGACCGCCCGAGAGGTGCTCCGGGCGGCGGTCCGCCCGGTCGGCGACGCCCACCGCATCGAGCAGGGCGAGCGCGTGCGCGCGGCGCGACGCCGCGGGCCGGCCCCGCAGGTGGCTCATGAGCTCGAGCTGCTCCAGCACGGTGAGGGACGCCACGAGCTGCGGCTGCTGGAACACGATCCCGATGCGCTCGCGGCGCAGGGCCGCCGCGCGGTCCGCGGCGCGCCGAGCCCGACGCCGGGACCCGCGGCCGGCCGCTGGCGCACCCCGCTGGTCCTCGGGTCCGTCGAGCGGGGCGCTGACGACGTCGTCGCCGACCCGCACCACGCCGGACGTGGGCGGCGTGAGGGTCGCGGCCACGGCGAGCAGGCTGGACTTGCCGGCGCCGGAGGGGCCGAGCAGCGCCGTGGTCGTGCCGGACGGCACGGTGAGGCTGACGTCGTCCACGGCGACGAGGACGCCGTCGCCGTCGGGGTAGGCGAGGCGGATGCGGTCGAGCGTGAGGTCCATGGGAGCTCCTCGGGTTCGGGGTGGGCGTCGGGGCCGGGTCGGAGGGGTGACGGAGGCGTCGGGACGGCGACCGGGGCAGGTCAGCGCGCCGCGAGCGCGGCGTGCGGGTCCACGCGCGCGACGCGCGTCACCGCGAGCACCGCCCCGAGCCCGCCGAGCACGACGAGCACGACGGCGGGGACGAGCGTCGTCGAGAGGTCGACGACGACGGGCATGACGCGCGCCGCGAGCAGGCCCGCCCCGGCCGCGAGCGCCGTGCCGAGCCCGACGCCGACGCCGAGCACCACGCCCGCCTGGCCGATCGCGTCGCGCAGGAGGTAGCGCGTCGAGGCGCCGAGCGCGCGCAGCACGGCGACGTCTCCGGCGCGCTGGATGGTCCAGACGGTGAAGAACGCGCCGACGACGAGCGCGGAGATGGCGAGGAGGAACACCTGCATGAGGGTCAGCGAGAGGTTCTCGGCGGTGAACGAGGAGATGGCCGAGCGCGCCTCGCGCGGCGTCGCGGTGACGGTCCCGAGCTCCGCGTCGGCCGCGGCGAGCGCGTCCGCCGACGGTGGCTCCTCGCCGAACCGGAGCGCGACGACGGTCGCGGCCGGGCCCTCCTGTGCGTCGCCCGCAGCGCCGCCGCGCGCGCCGACCGCCTGCCAGTCGTCGAGGGAGACCCACACGACGGGCGTGTGGGAGAAGTCGGCCTCGACGTCCTCGACCGCGGCGACCCGCAGGTCGAGCGGGCCCGCGCTGACCCGGTCGCCGACGTCGGCGCCGAGCGCGTCGGACGCCCCGCGGGAGAGCACGACGGAGCCCGGCGCGACGTCCGTGCCGTCGCCGGAGGTCCCCGGCACCAGGCCGGAGCCCGGCCGGACGCCGAAGGCGGTGACGGCGGCGGTCGTCTCGCCGGAGGCCCGCACCGTCGCGACGCCGAGGGGCTCCGCGGCGCGCACGCCGGGGACGGCGGCCCACGCGTCCCGCTGGTCGGCGGTGACCTCCGACTCGGTGAAGGTCGGCGAGGCGCCCTCGGCCGGGGGCGCGAACGCGAGGCGGTCGGCGGGCAGGTCCGTCACGGCCGACGTGCTCGCGCGGCCGAGGCCGGCCGTGAGCGCGGCGAGGAACGCGACGAGGAAGGTGATGAGCGCGACGACCGCGATCATGAGCGCGAAGCGCCCGCGGGCGTGGCGCAGGTCGCGCAGGGCGAGGAACACGGGGACGACCTCCGGGGTCCGTGGGGTGAGGGACGGGGTGCGGGCGGCGCAGGCCGCGCTCTCCCGTCGACGGTCCCTCCACGGTCCCGCGGCGCGGGCCGTGGCGGATCGTCGCCGCGGTCGGTCCTGCGTCGCCGCGGGGTGGAGCCGGGCATCGACCGTTCGGACGATGCCGGGCCGGGGCCGGGTGGCTAGGGTGTCGCCGTGATCCCGGCCGTGCCCTCGACCCCCGCCGCGCCCGACAGGCCCGTCGGGCCCGGCGGACGCGTCGTGCCGGCGGCCACCCGCTGGCTGCGCCGCGGCCTGGACGTCCTCTTCGTCGGCCTGCTCGCGCTCGCCCTCGCCGGGGCGCTCGCCTCCGGCACGGTGCGCGGCCTCGTCGCCGTCGCGGCGGGCGCCGCGCTGCTCGCGCTCTACGTCCTGGGCCGGCGCCGCCTGCCGCTCCCGGACGACGTGGGAGCGCCGCGCGGCGCGTGGTGGCCCGCCGGGGCGTGGGTGACCGGGCTCGTGGTCCTGTGGGTCGCCCTGTGCCTGACCTCGGTCACGGCCGTCTGGGTCGCGTTCCCGCTCATGTTCGTCGCGATGCACGTGCTCGGCCCGCGCCGCGGCCCGGTCGCGGTCGGGGCGGTCGTGCTCCTCGTGGTCGGGGTCATGTGGGCCGGCACCGCGAACCTCGCGGTGCCGTTCGTGCTGGGCCCGGCGATCGGCGGCGCCGTGGCGGTCGTCGTCGTGCTCGCGCTGGAGGCGGTCGTGCGCGAGTCGCAGGAGCGTCAGCGCACCCTCGACGAGCTCGTCCGGACGCGCGACGAGCTCGCCACCGCCGAGCGCGAGCGCGCCGTCGCAGGGGAGCGCGAACGCCTCGCGCGCGAGATCCACGACACGCTCGCCCAGGGGTTCTCCTCGGCCGAGCTGCTCCTGCGCGCGGCGCAGACCGCGCTCGACGCCGGGGACGTCAGCACCGCGCGCGGGTACGTCGAGCAGACGCGGGAGGTCGCGCGGCACAACCTCGCCGAGGCGCGGCGCGTCGTGCGTGCGCTCGCGCCCGCCGACCTCGCGTCGTCGAACCTCGTCGACGCGCTGCGCCGGACCGCGGCGCGGACCGCGGCCCGGACCGCGGCTCGTCCGACGGCCGACCCGGTCGGGGGCGCGTCCGGTGCCGGGCCGGACGTCGTCGTGCAGGTGAGCGGCGACCCCGTGGCGCTGCCGACGGACGTCGAGGCCGCCCTGCTGCGCGTCGCCCAGTCCGCGCTCGCCAACGTCGAGCGGCACGCGGCCGCGACGCGCGTCGCCGTGACGCTGAGCTTCCTGGCGGGCGCGGCGGCGGGGGAGGAGGCGGTCGCCCTCGACGTGGTCGACGACGGGCGCGGCTTCGACCCGGAGGCCCTCCCCGCGCCCTCCGACGACGTGCCGGGCGGGACGTCGGGCGGGTTCGGCCTCGTCGCGATGCGCGCGCGGCTCGCCGAGCTCGGAGGCACGCTGTCCGTGGAGTCCGCGCCCGGTGCGGGCACCGCCGTGGCGGCCTGGGTGCCGCTCGGGGCCGCCGAGGACGCGGAGGAGGGGCGATGACCGGACCGGGCGTCGTCGACGTCGTGCTCGCGGACGACCACCCGGTCGTCCGCACGGGCCTGCGCGCCGTCCTCGAGGCGGAGCCGGACGTGCGCGTCGTCGCCGAGGTCGGCTCGGCCGAGGAGCTCCTCGCGCGGCTGCGCGGCGGGCTGCGGGCCGACGTCGTGCTGCTCGACCTGCAGTTCGGGCCCGGCCGGCTCGGAGGGGTCGACGCGGTCCGCGAGATCGTCGCGACCGACGGGCCCGCCGTGCTCGTCGTGACGACCTACGACGCGGACGCCGACATCCTCGCGGCCGTCGAGGCGGGCGCCCGCGGCTACCTGCTCAAGGACGCGCCGACGCACGAGCTCGTCGCCGCCGTGCGCGCCGCCGCGGCGGGCGAGGTCGCGCTCGGCCCGGCGGTGCAGCGGCGGCTGCTCGGCCGCCTGCGCAGCCCCGGCACGGCGCTCACCGCGCGCGAGCTCGAGGTGCTCTCGCTCGTCGCCGAGGGGCGCACCAACGACGAGATCGCGCGCGAGCTGTTCCTGTCCCGTGCGACCGTGAAGACCCACCTCGTCCACGTCTACGACAAGCTCGGCGCGCCGTCGCGCACCGCCGCCGTCGCCGAGGCCCGACGGCGCGGCCTCCTGCGCGGGTAGCGCGCCGCCCCGTGGTGCGCCGGCTCGCGCGGAGCACGACCGGGACGAGGCGGCGCGTCCACCTGGTAAGATCGATGCGCCGTCTGACCGGCCGCGGATCCAGAGAGCCCCGGGAGAACCGTCCCGGCGCACCGCGCAACGAACCCGAAGGAGAACCGTGCCGCTCGACACTGCCACGAAGCAGCGCATCATGACCGAGTACGCGACGAGCGAGGGCGACACCGGTTCGCCCGAGGTTCAGGTCGCGCTCCTCACGCAGCGCATCAAGGACCTCACCGAGCACCTCAAGGAGCACAAGCACGACCACCACAGCCGTCGTGGTCTGCTCCTCCTCGTCGGCCAGCGCCGTCGCCTCCTCGGCTACCTGCAGAAGGTCGACATCAACCGCTACCGCAGCCTCATCGAGCGCCTCGGTCTGCGTCGCTGACACGACACCGCCAGCCCGGTCCCTGCGGGGACCGGGCTGGTCTGGTGTGATGTACCCGTCACACCCCGGCTGAGCACCACCCAGCCGCACACCACCCACCGCGCCGCCGGCCTCTCGTTCGGTCCTCGGTAGTGGCTCACGGACCCCCGCGGTCTCGTCTCCGGACGTGATCGTGCGGGAACCGCCGTGGACCTCGATCGAAGACCGCCGAGCGTCGAGTGCGACCGGAGCCCCCGCGCCACGCGCGCCGGGGCGCGGACCGGAACCCTCGACAGGGGCTACCCGGGCGGCGCTTCGAGAAAGGGAGGGCACCCGTGGAGGGTCCCGAGATCCAGTTCGCCGAGGCCACGATCGACAACGGTCGCTTCGGCACCCGCACCGTCCGGTTCGAGACCGGGCGCCTCGCCCGTCAGGCCGCCGGCTCCGTCGCCGCGTACCTCGACGACGAGACCATGCTCCTGTCGGCCACGACGGCCGGCAAGCACCCCAAGGACCAGTTCGACTTCTTCCCGCTGACGGTGGACGTCGAGGAGCGCATGTACGCCGCGGGCCGCATCCCCGGCTCGTTCTTCCGCCGCGAGGGCCGCCCCTCGACGGACGCGATCCTCGCGTGCCGCCTCATCGACCGCCCGCTGCGCCCGCTGTTCGTCAAGGGCCTGCGCAACGAGGTCCAGGTCGTCATCACGGTCCTCGCGCTCCACCCGGACGACGCGTACGACACGCTCGCGATCAACGCCGCCTCGGCGTCGACGCAGATCTCCGGCCTGCCGTTCTCCGGCCCGGTCGGCGCGGTCCGCATCGCGCTCGTCGACGGCCAGTGGGTCGCGTTCCCCAAGTACTCCGACAAGGAGCGCGCGGTCTTCGACATGGTCGTGGCCGGGCGCGTCGTGGGTGACGACGTCGCGATCGCGATGATCGAGGCCGAGGCCACCGACGGTGCCTGGGGCCTCGTCAAGGACGAGGGCGTCGGCGCGCCGACCGAGGAGGTCGTCGCCGAGGGCATCGAGGCGGCCAAGCCGTTCATCAAGGCCCTGTGCGACGCGCAGTCGGCGCTCGCGGCCCAGGCGGCGAAGCCGGTCAAGGAGTACCCGGTCTTCCTGGACTACCAGGACGACGCGTTCGCCGCGGTCGAGGCCGAGGTCTCGACCGACCTGCGCGCCGCGCTCGCCATCGCGGACAAGCAGGACCGCGAGAACCGTCTCGACGAGATCAAGAACGAGATGGTCGGCAAGCTCCAGGCCGGGTTCGACGGCCGCGAGAAGGAGCTCTCCGCCGCGTACCGCTCGCTGCAGAAGAAGCTCGTGCGCCAGCGCGTCCTCACCGAGGGCGTGCGCATCGACGGCCGTGGGCTCGCGGACATCCGTACCCTGTCGGCCGAGGTCGAGGTGCTCCCGCGCGTGCACGGCTCCGCGCTCTTCGAGCGTGGCGAGACCCAGATCATGGGCGTCACCACGCTGAACATGCTCCGCATGGAGCAGCAGATCGACTCGCTCGGTCCGGAGACGCGCAAGCGCTACATGCACAACTACAACTTCCCGCCCTACTCGACCGGCGAGACCGGCCGCGTGGGCAGCCCGAAGCGCCGCGAGATCGGCCACGGCGCGCTCGCCGAGCGCGCGCTCGTGCCGGTGCTCCCGAGCCGCGAGGAGTTCCCGTACGCGATCCGTCAGGTGTCCGAGGCCCTCGGCTCCAACGGCTCGACGTCCATGGGCTCCGTGTGCGCCTCGACGCTCTCGCTCCTCAACGCGGGCGTGCCGCTGCGCGCCCCCGTCGCGGGCATCGCGATGGGCCTCATCTCCGACACGGTGGACGGTGAGACCCGCTACGCGGCGCTCACCGACATCCTCGGTGCCGAGGACGCGTTCGGCGACATGGACTTCAAGGTCGCCGGCACGCGCGAGTTCGTCACGGCCATCCAGCTCGACACCAAGCTCGACGGCATCCCCGCCTCGGTGCTCGCCGGTGCGCTGACGCAGGCGCGCGACGCGCGCCTGACGATCCTCGACGTCCTCGCCGAGGCCATCGACGTGCCGGACGAGATGTCCCCGAACGCCCCGCGCGTCATCTCCGTGAAGGTGCCGGTCGACAAGATCGGCGAGGTCATCGGGCCCAAGGGCAAGATGATCAACCAGATCCAGGAGGAGACGGGCGCGGACATCTCCATCGAGGACGACGGCACCGTGTACATCGGCGCCACCGACGGCCCGTCGGCCGAGGCCGCCCGCGCGGCGATCAACGCGATCGCCAACCCGCACGTCCCGGAGATCGGCGAGCGCTTCGTCGGCACGGTCGTCAAGACGACGTCGTTCGGCGCGTTCATCTCGCTCTCCCCGGGCAAGGACGGTCTGCTGCACATCAGCCAGATCCGCAAGCTCGTGGGCGGCAAGCGCGTCGAGAACGTCGAGGACGTGCTCTCCATCGGTCAGAAGGTCCAGGTCGAGATCGGCGAGATCGACCCGCGCGGCAAGCTCTCGCTGCACGCCGTGGTCGAGGAGGAGGCTCCGGCCGACGCTCCCGCGACCGAGGGCGCGGACGCCTGACGTGCCCTGGGACCTCCCGCTCGTCCCGGCGGGTGACGCCGGGGCCGAGCTGACCGCCGGGCAGGACGGAGCGACCATCCGTCGCTCCGTCCTGCCCGGCGGGGTCCGCGTGCTCACCGAGTCGATGCCGGGCCTGCGCTCGGCGACGATGGGCGCGTGGGTGGGCGTCGGCTCGCGCGACGAGACCGACGGCCACTTCGGCTCGACGCACTTCCTCGAGCACCTGCTGTTCAAGGGCACCGCCCGCCGCTCGGCCATGGACATCGCCGAGGCGTTCGACGCCGTCGGCGGCGAGGCCAACGCCGCGACCGGCAAGGAGCACACGTGCTACTACGCGCGCGTGCTCGACGCCGACCTGCCCATGGCGGTCGACGTCATCGCCGACATGGTGACGTCCGCGCGGCTGGACCCCGACGAGCTCGAGACCGAGCGCGGCGTGATCCTCGAAGAGCTCGCGATGAACGACGACGACCCCTCGGACGTCGTGCACGAGGAGTTCGCGGCCGCCGTCCTCGGCGGGCACGCGCTCGGGCGGCCCATCGGCGGCACCCCGGACACGATCAACGCGGTCCCGCGCGAGGCGGTCTGGGAGCACTACCGGTGGCACTACCGCCCCGAGACGCTCGTCGTCGCGGCGGCCGGCGGCGTCGACCACGACACGCTCGTCGCACAGGTGGGCCAGGCGCTGCACGACGGCGGCTGGTCGCTCGACGCGGACACCGCGCCGCGCGCCCGTCGCGACCCCGCCGACCCCGCCCTCGCGGACGTCGGGACCACGGGGGTCGAGCTGTCGGTCCACCGGGCCGTCGAGCAGGCGAACGTCGTCATCGGCGGCACCGGCCTGTCGGCGACGGACGACCGTCGCTTCACGCTCTCCGTGCTCAGCGCGGTGCTGGGCGGCGGCATGAGCTCGCGCCTGTTCCAGGAGATCCGGGAGAAGCGCGGCCTCGCGTACTCGACGTACTCCTTCGCGTCGGGCCACGGCGGCATCGGTACGTTCGGCCTCTACGCCGGGTGCGCGCCGTCCAAGGTCGACGAGGTGACCGAGCTCCTGCACGCCGAGCTCGACCGCCTCGCCGGCGACGGCATCACCGGCGCCGAGCTCGACCGCAGCATCGGCCAGCTCTCCGGCGGCATGGTCCTCGGGCTCGAGGACTCCGGCTCGCGCATGAGCCGGCTCGGCAAGGCCGAGCTCGTCTACGGCGAGCTCCTGAGCGTCGAGGAGTCGCTCGACGCGATCCGCTCGGTCACGGCCGACGACGTGCAGAAGCTGGCGGGCGAGCTCGCCTCGCGGCCCCGGTCCGTCGTGCGCGTCGGGCCGTTCGGCGGCTGAGCCCTCGCCTGCCACGGCGTCTCGCGGCGGCCGTCCTCCTCCCGGAGGGCGGCCGCCGTCGCGCTGCGGGCCGGGTGCCGTGGGCGCGCCCACCACCGGTGCCGCGGACGGCGCGCCGGTCGGCCCGCGCACCGGCGATAGGGTGACGGGCGTGAGCGAGCAGAACATCCCCGCGCCCGATACCGCCCCGACCGACCCCGGCCAGGGGCCGGGCCGCCCGTTGCGGGTCGCCGTCCTGGGCGCTGCCGGGCGCATGGGCGCGACCGTCTGCACGGCCGTCGAGGGTGCGGCGGACCTCGAGCTCGTCGCGCGTCTGGACGCCGGCGACGAGGTCACGTCCGCGACGCTCAACGGCGCCGACGTCGCCGTCGACTTCACGGTCCCGTCCGCGACGGAGGCGAACGTCCACGCGCTGATCGACGCGGGCGTGCATGCGGTCGTCGGGACCACGGGCTGGACGGACGAGAGCCGGGGTCGGGTCACCGAGCACCTCGAGCGCCGCGCCGCGGGCGGCGGCCCCGCCCTCGGCGTCCTCATCGCCCCCAACTTCGGCCTCTCGGCCGTCCTCGCGATGACGTTCGCCGCGAAGGCGGCCCGTTACTTCGAGTCGGCCGAGGTGATCGAGCTTCACCACCCGGACAAGGTCGACGCGCCGTCCGGCACCGCCCGGCACACCGCTGCGGCGATCGCCGCGGCACGTGCCGACGCGGGCCTCGCCCCGAGCCCCGACGCGACCGAGTCCGGGTGGGAGGCGCGGGGCGCCGACGTCGAGGGGGTGCGCGTGCACGCGGTGCGTCTGCGCGGCCTCGTCGCCCACGAGGAGATCCTGTTCGGCAACGCGGGCGAGCAGCTCGTCATCCGGCAGGACTCGTTCGACCGCGTCTCCTTCATGCCGGGCGTGCTGCTCGCCGTGCGCGAGGTCGTCGCGCGCCCGGGCCTGACGGTCGGTCTCGAGAACGTGCTGGACCTGGCGTGAGCGCCCCCGACGGCACCGACGGCACCGAGGGCCCCGCCGACCCCGGCGAGGACCGCGGTACGGGCACCGGTCCCGGTCGGCAGGGCAGGGCTGCCCGGCCCTGGAAGGCGATCGTCGGCGCGGTGCTCGTGACGATCCTGCTCGCGCTGTACGTGTGGCAGGTGGCGGGGCGTGCCGCCGCGCTGGTCGGCACGGGCGAGCCGGTCGCGATGGTGATCGGTGCGGGCGTGCTCGTGCTGCCCCTGCTCGTGGTGGGCCTGGTCGGCCGCGAGTTCCTGCTCGCGGGCACGGTGCAGCGCATGGCGGACGACCTGGCGGCGCGCGGCCGGCTCCCCGTCGACGACCTGCCGCGCTCGCCCGGGGGGCGGATCGACCGGGACGCGGCCGACGCTGCGTTCGCGCCCTACCGCGACGCGGTCGACGCCGACCCCCAGAGCTGGGAGGCGTGGTACCACCTGGCGTTCGCGTACGACGCCGCGCGTGACCGCCGTCGGGCGCGCGAGGCCCTGCGCAAGGCCGCGGCTCTCTACCGCGCCCGTCGCTGACCGAGGCGGTCCACCCGACGTGGGCGGACCATGTCGGCAGGTCAGAGGCTCGTCCAGCAGTAGAGGCGGTGGCCCGCGTCGTCCGCCTGGACGCACAGGGTCGCGAGCCGGTGCAGGGCACCGGCCAGGTCGGCGGGGTCGGAGCCTTCCAGCTCCTCGGTGGCGGCCCAGCGCACGGCGACGGCGTCGAGGTCGGTCGAGGTCGCCGCGGCGAGCGCCGTCACGAGCTCCGCGGTGACCGCGACGACCCACGGACCCTCGTCGCCCGCGCTCGCGACGAGCTCCCCGTGCCGGGGGTCGCTCTTCGCCTCGGCGTACGGGCGGTCCGTGAGGAGGCCCGCGAGCGTGCCCAGCACGACGAACGGGTCGATCCCCTTGAGCTCGACCGTGGGGAACACCGGCTGGTTCGTCAGCGGGTCGGGGCTGCTCGGGCCCGTCCGTGCCGCGCGACCGGCCTGCGCGTCGTCGGGTGCGGAGAAGTAGTCGGTGAGGATGCCCATGGCGGTCGATCCTCGCAGGTCACCCGCGCGAACGGGTCACGACGGTGTCACGGCTGCGTGACGAACGGTGGCACGAGCCCTCAGATCTCGGCGGCCCACCGGCGTTCCACGACGTCGCGCACCCCGGTGGCGAGCGTCCGGGTCCGCCCGTCGGGCCCGAGCCCGGCGCCCGCGAGGAACGTCTCGCGCGCCGTGTCGCCGTCGAGCACCCAGGTGACGACCTCCTCCGCGCCGTCGCGTCGCAGCCGGTCGACCGCCGCCGCGAGCAGACGCGACCCGTGGCCGCCGCGCTGGTGGCGCGGCTCGACCTCGAGCGCGAGGACCTGCCCGGGGGCCACGGCGGCGAACCCGACGACGTCGGCGCCCGCGCACGCGACGAGCACGCCGAAGCCCGGGCCGGGGGGCGAGGAGATGCCGGCGGCCCACTGCTCGCGCATCCGCACGGTGTCGAGCGCGTCGAGCACGTCGGCCCCGAGGACCTCGGCGTGGGACGAGCGCCAGGCACCGACCTGGATCGCGGTCACCGCGACGTCGTCGCCGGGCACGGCGGGGCGGACGGAGACGTCGGCGGTCTCGCGGAAGAGGCTCACGGGTTCACCCTACGAGACCTCGGGCGTCGGCCGTGACGGAGGCGTCCTCAGCCCCAGCCCAGGGCGCGCAGGCCCGCGGCCGTGGCTGCGGCGAGCACGACGACGACGATGAACGGCGCGCGCAGCGCGAGCGCGACCGCCGCGACCGCGAGCGCGGGCAGGCGCGCGTCGACGACCAGGGCCTGCCCGTCGCCGACCGTCTGCACCGTGACGAGCGCCGCGAGGAGCGCGGCGGTCACGAGCGCGGCGGTGCGGGCGACGCGCTCGTCCGCGAGCCAGTGCTCGGGCACGAGGTGCCCGGCCAGCTTGAGCGCGAAGCACACGGCGGACGCGACCAGCACCACGACCCACACGGTCGCTGACGTCATGACGGCTCCTTCCCGGGGCGCCCGTCGGCGGGCGGCGCCGACGGCCCGCTCGACGCGTCGCGCCGGCGCCGCGCGTCCACCTGCCCGATGACGATCGCGACGGCGGCGGCCGCCAGCACCGGGACGCCGCCCGGCGCGACCGGGATGAGCGCGGCCGCGACGACGACGGCCGCCGCCGCGGTGAGCTGCATCGCCCGCGCCGCGAGGCGGGGCCACAGGAGGGCGAGGAACGCCGCGGCGGCGGCCGCGTCCAGGCCCCACGCGCGCGGGTCGCCGAGCGCGTCGCCCGCGAGCGCCCCGACGAGCGTCATGGCGTTCCAGAGCACGAAGATGCCGACCCCGGTCCACCAGAACCCGGCCCGGACCGCGCGGCGCGAGCGCTGCGCCGTCGCGACGGCGGTCGACTCGTCGATCGTGAGCTGCGCCGCGACCACCTTGTGCCACGAGCGCAGCGCGAGCAGGGGGCCCAGCTGCGCCCCGTACAGCGCGTTGCGGACCCCGAGGAAGCCCGCGGTGGCGATCGCGGCGCCCGGCGCGCCGCCCGCGCCGACGACGCCGATGAGCGCGAACTGCGACCCGCCCGAGAACATGAGCAGGCTCAGCGCCATGGTCTGCGCGACGTCGAGGCCGGCGACCACGGACAGCGCCCCGAACGAGATGCCGTACAGGCCCGTCGCGACGGAGACCGAGACGGCCTGGCGGACCGCGGCGCGGACCTCGTCCTCGACGGCGTGCTCGACGGCGTCGGTCACCTCGGCGTCGAGCGACGCGGGCGCGTCGGGCTCGGCGTCGGGGCGCGTGACGTCGTCGGGCCGGCTCATGCGTGCGGGTCGGCCGGGCCCTCGCCCGCCGCGGCGGCGTTCGCCGCGCGCTGGTGCGCCGTGAGGGACATGCGGTCGATCGCCGCGAGCGCGAGCGCGGACACGACGAACGCGAGGTGGATGATCGTCTGCCACAGCATGGTCTCGGCCGTGATGCGGTTGCTCGACGACTCGATGAACGTGCGCAGCAGATGGATCGAGGAGATGCCGATGATCGACATCGCGAGCTTGGTCTTGAGCACGTTCGCGTTGACGTGGCTCAGCCACTCCGGCTGGTCGGGGTGGTCGTCGAGCCGGATGCGCGAGACGAACGTCTCGTAGCCGCCGACGATGACCATGATGAGCAGGTTGGAGATCATGACGACGTCGACGAGGCCGAGGACGGCCAGCATGATCTCCTCGGCGCCGTAGGTGTGCGTCTCGAGCTGGTGCGTGTCCGCGTTCATGGCCGACACCTCGCCGGTGAACCCGCCGACGATGAGGTGCCACAGCTCCTTGAGGAACTGCCAGACGTAGACGACCTGGGCCACGATGAGGCCGAAGTAGAGCGGTGCCTGGAGCCAGCGGGACGCGAAGATCATGTACCCGACGGTCGTGACGCGGGCGTTCGGGGAGGGGGCGGTCGGGCTGGTGGTCAGCGCGGGCGACGAGGGCACGGGCGGAGGCTCTCCGGGAGTCGGCGGCAGGGGAGCGTCAGGCTACAACGCGCGGTGCCGGCACGTCGTCGGGCACCACGGCGCCGGGCACGCCCGCCGCCGCGCGGGCGTCGTGGACGTCCCGCCTCAGAGCGCGACGTACACGGTCTCGAGGTACTCCTCGAGGCCCGCCTCGCCGCCCTCGCGGCCGAGGCCGGACTGCTTCAGCCCGCCGAACGGCGCGCTCGCGTCCGACACCATCCCGCGGTTGATACCGATCATCCCGGCCTCGACCTCCTCGGACACCCGCACGGCGCGGTCGAGCGAGGCGGTGTACGCGTAGGCGGCGAGGCCGTACTCGGTCGCGTTCGCGAGCGCGAGGCCCTCGTCGTCGTCGCCGAACGCGACGACCGGCGCCACCGGCCCGAAGATCTCCTCGGTGACGACGCGCGCGTCCGGGTCGACGCCGGACAGCACGGTCGGCACGTAGAAGTACCCCGTGGACCGCGGCCGGTCGGCGCCCGTGAGGACCTGCGCGCCGCCGTCGGACGCGGCGTCGACGAGCTCGGCGACCTTGTCCACCGCCTTCGCCTCGATGAGCGGGCCGACCTGCGTCCCGTCCTGCGCGCCCGGCCCGACCCGCAGGTCCTCGAACGCGGTGGCGAGCCGCTGCGCGAACTCGCGCGCGACGGCGTCGTGCACGAGGAAGCGGTTGGCCGCGACGCACGACTGGCCCGCGTTGCGCAGCTTCGCGACGAGCGCGCCCTCGACCGCGGTGTCGAGGTCCGCGTCGGCGAACACGAGGAACGGCGCGTTGCCGCCGAGCTCCATCGAGGTGCGCAGCACCTGGGGCGCGGCCTTCTCCAGGAGCGTGCGCCCGACGGCCGTCGAGCCCGTGAACGACAGCTTGCGCAGGCGCTCGTCGGCGAGGAGCGGCTCGGTGACGTCCGCGGCGCGCGACGACGGGACGACGTTGACGACGCCGGTCGGCAGCCCGCGGTCCGCGAGCTCGGACCGGATGACCTCGGCCACGAGCGCCGTCGTCAACGGCGTGAGCCGGGCGGGCTTGATGACGACGGTGCAGCCCGCGGCGAGCGCCGGCCCGATCTTGCGCGTCGCCATCGCGATGGGGAAGTTCCACGGCGTGACGAGCAGGGCCGGGCCCACGGGCCGGCGGAAGACGAGCTGCCGGTTGCCGCCCGCGGGTGCGGTGCGGGCGAGCCCGTCGGCGCGCACCGCCTGCTCCGCGTACCAGCGCAGGAAGTCGGCGCCGTAGAGCACCTCGGCGCGCGCCTCGGCGAGCGGCTTGCCGCACTCGGCCGTGATGAGCGCGGCGACGTCGTCGGCGCGCGCGACGACCCGGTCGTAGACGGCGCGCAGGACCTCGCCGCGCACGCGCGGGGGCGTCGCCCGCCACGCGGGACCGGCGCGGTGCGCGGCGTCGAGCGCGCGGAGCGCGTCGGCGGGGCTCGCGTCGGCGACGTCGAAGAGGGACTCCTCCGTGGCCGGGTCCTCGACCTCGAACGTCCGGCCGCCCTCGGCGGGGCCCCAGTGGCCGTCGACGAGCAGCCCCGTGGGCACGTGCGCGACGAGCGCGGGGGAGAGGTTCGACGTCGAGGCGGGGCGGGACATGCTCCGAGTATCGCCCTCGGGGTCGCGGGGACGCACCCGGGCGGCGGTCGCGCGGGGCGGTCCCACGCCTGGACGGGCGCGGTGCGGGGACCCGCCGCACGGTAGTTTGTGCACATGGTCCTTCCCGCCACCCCCGCGCGCCCGTTCGGTGCCGTCCTCACGGCCATGGTCACCCCGATGACGCCCGACGGCGCCGTCGACCTCGCGGCGGCGGCCCGGCTCGCGAAGCGCCTGGTGGACGACGGGAACGACGGCCTGGTGCTGAGCGGCACGACGGGCGAGTCGCCCACGACCCACGCGCCGGAGAAGCAGGACCTCGTGCGCGTCGTCGTCGACGCGGTCGGCGACCGCGCGGCGGTCGTCGCCGGGGCCGGGTCCAACGACACCGACCACGCCCTGCGCATGGCGGAGCAGGCGGCCGAGGCCGGCGCCGACGGGCTCCTCGTCGTCTCGCCCTACTACTCGCGCCCCAGCCAGGAGGGCGTGTACCGGCACGTGACGGCGATCGCCGACGCGACCGACCTGCCCGTCATGCTCTACGACGTCCCCGGACGCACGGGCGTGCGGATCGCCCCCGCGACGTACGCGCGGCTCGCGGCGCACGAGCGGGTCGTCGCGAGCAAGGACGCGACGGGCGACGTGTACGCCGCCGCCAAGCTCGCCGCCGCGACCGGGCTCGCGTTCTACAGCGGCGACGACGGCCTGCTGCTGCCGTTCCTCGCGCACGGCGCCGCCGGCATCGTGTCCGTGTCCGGGCACGCGGTCGCCGGGCCGTTCGCCGAGGTCGTGCGCCGCTTCGACGCGGGCGACCACGCGGGCGCGCTCGACGTCTTCCTCACCACGACGCCCGTCATCGACGCGCTCAACGGCGCGGGCTTCCAGGCCGTCATGGCCAAGGCAGCCGTCGAGCTGCGCGGCCTCACCGACAACCGGTTCCTGCGCCTGCCGAACGTCGCGGCGACCGAGGACGACGTCGCGCTGGTCCGCGACGCCCTCGTCGCCGCGGGCGTGCTCGTCGGCGCGAGCACCGCGGCGGCCACCGCCGCACCCACGAACTAGCGAGGGCAGGAGCCCTCGAAACCCCCGGCTCAGCCACGACAGGAGGCCCCGTGAGCCATCCCCACCCTGAACTCTCCCTGCCTCCCGAGCTCCCCACCGGAGGGCTGCGCATCGTCGCCCTCGGCGGGCTCGGGGAGGTCGGCCGCAACATGGCCGTCCTCGAGTACGACGGGCGCCTGCTCGTCATCGACTGCGGCGTCCTCTTCCCCGAGGACAACCAGCCCGGCGTCGACCTCATCCTCCCGGACTTCGACTACATCGCGGACCGGCTGGAGGACATCGAGGCGATCGTCCTCACGCACGGCCACGAGGACCACATCGGCGCCGTCCCGTACCTGCTGCGCCTGCGCCGCGACATCCCGCTCGTCGGGTCGCAGCTCACGCTGGCGTTCGTCGAGGCGAAGCTCAAGGAGCACCGCATCTCGCCCGTGACCCTCGCGGTCAAGGAGGGCCAGGTCGAGCAGCTCGGCGTGTTCCGATGCGAGTTCGTCGCCGTGAACCACTCGATCCCCGACGCGCTCGCGGTCGCCGTGACGACCGGCGCCGGGACCGTGCTGCACACGGGCGACTTCAAGATGGACCAGCTCCCGCTCGACGGGCGCATCACCGACCTCCGGGCGTTCGCGCGCCTCGGCGAGCAGGGCGTCGACCTGTTCATGGTCGACTCGACCAACGCCGAGGTCCCCGGGTTCGTCACGCCCGAGGTCGAGATCGGCCCGGTGCTCGACAACGTCTTCGCAGCGTCGGAGAAGCGCATCATCGTCGCGTCGTTCTCCTCGCACGTGCACCGCGTGCAGCAGGTCCTCAACGCGGCGCACCACCACGGGCGCCGCGTCGCGCTCGTCGGGCGCTCGATGGTCCGCAACATGACCATCGCCGCCGAGCTCGGGTACCTCCACGTGCCCGAGGGCGTGCTCATCGACCTCAAGAAGGTCGACTCCCTGCGCGACGACGAGATCGTGCTCATGTGCACCGGCTCCCAGGGCGAGCCCATGGCGGCCCTGTCGCGCATGGCCAACGGCGACCACAAGGTCCAGGTCGGCCACGGCGACACCGTGATCCTCGCGTCGTCGCTCATCCCGGGTAACGAGAACGCCGTGTTCCGCATCATCAACGGGCTCACCCGGCTCGGGGCGCGCGTCGTGCACGGCGGCAACGCCAAGGTGCACGTGTCCGGGCACGCGAGCGCGGGCGAGCTCCTCTACTGCTACAACGTGCTCAAGCCCAAGAACGTCATGCCGGTGCACGGCGAGGTCCGCCACCTCGTCGCCAACGGGGCGCTCGCGGTCCGCACGGGCGTGCCGGCCGACCGCGTCGTGCTCGCCGAGGACGGCGTCGTCGTCGACCTCGTCGACGGCAAGGCGTCGGTCGTCGGCGCGGTGCCCTGCGGGTACGTCTACGTCGACGGGTCGAGCGTCGGCGAGATCACCGACGCCGAGCTCAAGGACCGGCGCATCCTCGGCGAGGAGGGCTTCGTGTCCGTCTTCGCCGTCGTGGACTCCGCGACGGGCAAGGTGCTCGCCGGGCCCCAGATCCTCGCGCGCGGGTTCGCCGAGGACGACAAGGTGTTCCAGGACATCCAGCCGGAGGTCGTCAAGGCGCTCGAGGACGCGATCGCCGGCGGCGCGACCGACACGCACCAGCTCCAGCAGGTCATGCGGCGCGTCATCGGGCGGTGGGTCTCCAACCGCCTGCGCCGCCGCCCGATGATCGTCCCGGTGGTCGTCGAGGCGTAGCGCCAGCCCCCGGGCCGGTCGGCCCCTCGGTCGACCGGCCCGGAATGGGGCGAAGTACCACTATCCTGGCGCTCCGCCCGAGCTCCCAGGAGACCGCCCATGTCCTCCCCGCACCCCGCCGGCGCTCCGTCACCGCACTCCTTCCCTGCCGCCGCCCCCGTTCTCGCCGGTCATGCCGGGGTGCCGAGGACGCCCGCCGCGTCACCGCGACCGGTGCCCCGTGGCCTGGGCGTGGCGTCCGTCGCCCTCGCCGCAGCGGTCGCCGGGGGAGCGGTGGTCCAGGCCGCGCTCGCCGTACCCGTGGTCTCGACGCTGCACGAGCTCGTCCGGGGTCGGAGCGTGTCGATGGCGGTCCTCGCGGCGTACGACACCGTCGCCCTGCTGTTCTGGGTGGTTCAGCTCGCGGCCGGGATCGTCACCGTCGTGTGGCTCTGGCGCTCCCGGCGCTTCGCCGAGACCGTGACGCCGTGGTGGTCGCACGCGCGCTCGCGCGTCTGGGTCTGGCTGGGATGGATCGTTCCGGTCGTGTCGCTGTGGTTCCCCCTCCAGGTCGTGCGCGACGTCCGTGCGGCGACGCTCCGCGCGGAGCGTCCGGGGCTGGGCGGCTGGTGGGCGGCCTGGCTCGTCGGAGGGTTCGCCGCGAACGCCGGCGGTCGGCTGATGAGGTCGGACTCCCCGGACGTCTGGTCGGCGCTCCCGGTGCTGGACGCTGTCGCGGCCGTCGCTCTCGTCGTCGCCGCCGTGCTGTGGGCGCGCGTCGTGCGGGAGGTGGGCGACGGCCAGCGGGCCGTCGTCGCGTCCGCGACCGCGCCGGGCGCCGGCTGGTCCTGACCGTCGTCGGCGGGACCCGTCAGCGTCCCGCGAGCGCGCGCCCGACCGTGGTCGTGGCCCTCACGTAACGCTCGGCGCGCTCCGCGTCGTCGCCGGGGACGAGGTCGGCGAGCTCGAGCGAGACCAGGCCGTGCACGAGGCCCCACAGCCCGAGCGCGACGTCGTCGACGGCTGCCGCGTCCGGCACGAGGCGCGCGACGGCGTCGCGCAGCACGAGGAACGTCGCCTCCTCGACGGCGCGGGGGCGCTCCGCGCCGGGCCGCACGCCGCGGGCGAACATCACCGCGTAGAAGTGCGGGTCCGCGAGCGCGAAGGCGCGGTACGCGCCGCCGAGGGCCGCGAGGTCCGCGCCCGGGTCGTCGGTCCGGACGACGGCCGCGAGGTGGGCGGCGAAGCGCCGGAAGCCCTCGGCGGACACGGCAGCGACGAGGTCGTCGCGGCTGCCGAAGAGCGCGTACACCGCGGACGGGCTCGTGCCCGCCGCCGTCGCGACCGACCGCACCGTCACCGAGCCCTCGCCGTGCGCGGAGATGGCGCGCGACGCCACGTCGAGGAGGCGGTCGCGCAGAGCGTCGTCGTGCAGTCGGGGGCGGGCCACGCGACGAGTCTAGAGGGCTTGACCCGGGTTTGCGAACGGTGTTCTATAACAGTGTTCGTAAACCCGGGCGGCACCTGGCGCCCGGGTCGTCCCGCTCACCCCGGAGGTTCCCGTGCTCGAGCTCACCGACGCCGCCCGCATCACCGCCGGCATCGTCCTGCTCACGGTCGTCGGCATCGAGTCCGGCGGCGCGTTCCTCGTCAAGGTCGTCACGCGGCGCGTGCCGGCGACGGGCTTCCAGACGTCGTTCTTCCGCGCCGGGCACGCGCACGCGGGCGTGCTCGTGGTCCTGGGGCTCGTGTGCCTGCTGCTCGCGGACGCCACCGACCTCGCGGGCTTCTGGCGGTGGCTCGCGGCCACCGGGGTCCTCGTCTCCGCCGTCCTCCTGCCCGCCGGGTTCTTCCTGTCCGCGGTGGGTGCGGGGCGCGACGCGCCGAACCGGGCCGTCGTGCTGCTCCCTGCCGGCGGAGTGGTCCTCGCGGCGGGGGTCGTGACGCTGGCGATCGGGCTCTTCCTCGGGTGACGGCGGCGGTCCGGGCGCGCGCGGTGCTGCGGGTGCGCCACGGCGTCGTGGGCGGCCGCCGCTACGGTTCGGGCATGACGAACGCCGAGGACTTCGCCCCGCTCGACCCCGTCCGCCTGGTGACCCTGTCGCAGGGGTGGAGCATCATCTACTCGCCCGGCGGCCCGGAGTGGCACCAGCACAAGGGCGCCCTCGAGCGGCACGGCGTCGAGGGCTCCGGGTACGACTTCTCCGGCGCGCTCCAGGCCACGCTGACCGACCACGAGCCGGGCGTCCTCGACGCCGTCGGGTTCGACCCCGAGGGCGGCATGGTGAGCGTGCACGGGCCGGACCTCGACGCCCTGCACGCCGCGGCCCGGCACCTGCACCGCCTGGTCACCGACGAGCAGGCGCTCGACGCCGCGCTCGCGCGGTCCGCGGAGCTCGGGCTCGACGACTGAGACGTCCTGACGGGCGGTCGCTCGGTCGGCAGCCGGGAGCGTGTCAGCGGGAGCGCAGCGCGGCGAGCTGGTCGGCGTGCCACTCCGCGACGTACCCGACGAGCCGAGGGTCCGCCACGGTCGAACCGTGCCCCACGGCCGCGTCGAGCGCGTCGAGGTAGGCCCGGTCGGCCGCGAAGCGTCCGTCGACCGCCGCGCGTCCGACGGCCGGGCTCCCGTGGCCCGGGACGAGCACGTCCACGTCGCGCGCGGCAAGCTCGAGCGCGTCGAGCGCACCCCGGTAGACCCTGACCGGGTCGAGGGCGTCGGTGTCCACGAGCGGCACCTCGACGTCCGAGAGCATGTCGCCCGCCACGAGCACGGTCCCGTGCGGCGTGCGCACCACCAGCGCGGCGTGGCCCGGCGCGTGGGCGTCGTGCTCGACGACGGCCACCGACCCCGGGCCGGTCGGTGCCGCGTCGGGCCACGGGAGCCGCCGCGCGCCGCGGGGGAGCGGGGACAGCGCCCCGACGAGCGCGGGGTCGTGGCCGGGTGCGGCGGCCTCGGTCGACGCGAGGACCGTGGCACGCCGTCGCTGCGTCGTGGCGGCGGTGCGCGCCGTCGCCCAGCGGGGCGCGGCGCCGAGCGCGGGCGACCACAGCACGTGGTCCCAGTGCGCGTGCGTCGCGAACCCGGCGGTCACGCGCCAGCCGCGCGCCCGCACCGCGGCGGCGAGCCCCTCGACCTCGGCGACCGTCACCGCCGGGTCCACGACCAGCGCCCCGCCGTCCGGCGTGGTGACGACGGTCGACGTCGTGGTCCAGATCTCCGCCGTGGCGACCCAGACGCCGGGGAGCACCTCGACGAGGTCGCGCGCTCGCGGCGCGGCCGCGGCCCCGCCGGGGGCGGCGGTGCCCCGGCCGGTCGGTGGGTCGCTCGGTCCGCCGCCCGGTCCGTCGCTCCGCTCGGCGTGCGTGGGCTCGTGCACGGGTCCTCCGGTCCTCGTCGTTCGCGGGTCGTCGTCCGGGGTCGTCGTCCGTGGGTCCTCGCTCGCGGGGGTCGCGGGCCGTCCGGCAGCACCCCGGCCGGGACACGCGCCGCCGGGTCCGCGTCCGTGTCGTCCCTCGCAGGTAGGTTAGGACCACTATGGCGACCCGCACGTCCCCGCAGGCACGTCGGACCGCGAGCAACCGCACGCCAGCGCCCCGCACCTCGGCGCGCGGCGGTTCGTCCTCGGCCCGCGGCACGTCGCGCGCCGGTACCGGTCGCGGGCGGTCCACCTCCTCCGGCACGCGCCGGCCGGCCCGGCGCCCCGCGTCGGGGCCGCCGTGGCCCGTCCGCGCGGTGCGGGCGGTCTGGCTCGGCGCCGCGCACGGCGTGGGAGCGCTCGTGCGCACCATCGGAAAGGGAGCAAGAGAGCTGGACCCGGCACACCGGCGCGACGGCGTCGCGTTCTTCCTCATCGGCCTCGCGGTCGTCGTCGCGGCCCGCGAGTGGTGGGGCATCCAGGGCACGTTCGGCAAGGTCGTGCACGGCGTCGTCGCCGGCACGTTCGGCCTCGCGGGCGTCGCCGTACCCGTCCTGCTGCTCTGGCTCGCCGTGCGCATCATGCGCCACCCCGAGCGCGCCCAGGCGAACTCGCGCGTCGCGATCGGGCTCACGCTCATCGTCGTGTCGGTGTGCTCGCTCGTGCACATCTCCGAGGACCTCCCGGCGCCGGGCGACGGCTTCGAGGCGGTGCAGGACGCCGGCGGCATCGTCGGCTACCTGGCCGCGACGCCGGTGACCACCGGGCTGACGCCCTGGTTCGCGGTGCCCATCTTCCTGCTGCTCGGGTTCTTCGGGCTGCTGGTCGTCACCGCGACGCCGGTGCACCGGATCCCCAGCCGGCTGCGCGGCCTCTACGACGTGCTCACCGGCAACCACCGCGCGGACGACGCGGAGCAGGACGCCGACGGCCTCGCCCTCGCGGAGGGCGTCTCGCGCCACGACGGCTCCGACGTCCCGACCGGTCGTCGCCCTCGCAAGCCCCGGAAGACCAAGGCGCAGCGGGCCGCGGAGGCGGCCGAGATCGAGAAGCCCGAGGGCGGGTTCTCGGGCGACGAGGCGTTCGAGACCGCGGCGTTCCTCGACTACGAGGAGGACACGCCGCGAGGGCGGGGCAAGAAGCGGCGCGGGGACGAGCCGGTGCCCGGCACCGCACCGACCGAGGCCGTCCCCGCCGTCGGGCACGGCACCGCGCAGGACACCGCGGCGGCCGCGATGGGCGCCGTCGCGCCCGACCCCGCCGACGGCGCGGGCAGCGTCCCGCCGCCCCCGCCGAGCAGCCCCCTGCCGCGCGGCGTGCAGCCGATGCTCGAGGGCGACACGGTCTACCTCCTGCCCAACGAGGACTCCCTGGTCAAGGGGGCGCCGCACAAGGTCCGGTCCGCCGCGAACGACCGGGTCGTCGAGGCGCTCACCCAGACGTTCGAGCAGTTCGAGGTCGACGCGAAGGTCACCGGCTTCACGCGCGGCCCGACGGTCACGCGCTACGAGGTCGAGGTCGGCCCCAAGGTCAAGGTCGAGCGCATCACGTCGCTCTCGAACAACATCGCCTACGCGGTCGCGAGCGCGGACGTGCGCATCCTCGCGCCGATCCCCGGCAAGTCGGCGATCGGCATCGAGATCCCCAACACCGACCGCGAGACGGTCGTGCTCGGCGACGTGCTGCGGTCGTCGGCGGCGCGCCGGACCGAGCACCCCATGGTCATGGGCGTGGGCAAGGACGTCGAGGGCGGCTACGTCGTCGCGAACCTCGCGAAGATGCCGCACATCCTCGTCGCGGGCGCGACGGGCGCGGGCAAGTCGAGCTTCATCAACTCCATGATCACGTCGATCCTCATGCGCTCGACGCCCGAGCAGGTGCGCCTCGTGCTCGTGGACCCGAAGCGCGTCGAGCTGACCATCTACGAGGGCATCCCGCACCTCATCACGCCCATCATCACCAACCCGAAGAAGGCGGCTGAGGCCCTCGACTGGGTCGTGCGGGAGATGGACGCCCGGTACGACGACCTCGCCGCGTTCGGGTACAAGCACATCGACGACTTCAACGCCGCCGTGCGCTCGGGCAAGGTCAAGCCGCTGCCGGGCTCCGAGCGCAAGATCGCGCCCTACCCGTACCTGCTCGTGGTCGTCGACGAGCTCGCGGACCTCATGATGGTCGCCCCGCGCGACGTCGAGGCGTCGATCCAGCGCATCACGCAGCTCGCGCGAGCGGCGGGGATCCACCTCGTGCTCGCGACGCAGCGGCCGTCGGTCGACGTCGTCACCGGCCTCATCAAGGCCAACGTGCCGTCGCGCCTCGCGTTCGCGACGTCCTCGCTCGCGGACTCGCGCGTCGTGCTCGACCAGCCGGGCGCCGAGAAGCTCATCGGCCAGGGTGACGCGCTGTTCCTCCCGATGGGCGCCGCGAAGCCCATGCGCGTCCAGGGCGCGTGGGTCTCCGAGTCCGAGGTGCACTCGGTCGTCGAGCACGTCAAGGGCCAGCTCAAGCCGGTGTACCGCGAGGACGTCACGCAGACCGCGGCGAAGAAGCAGGTCGACGAGGACATCGGCGACGACCTCGACCTGCTCCTGCAGGCGACGGAGCTCGTCGTGACCTCGCAGTTCGGCTCGACGTCGATGCTCCAGCGCAAGCTGCGCGTCGGGTTCGCCAAGGCGGGTCGCCTCATGGACCTCCTCGAGTCCCGCGAGATCGTCGGCCCGTCCGAGGGGTCCAAGGCGCGCGAGGTCCTCGTCTCACCGGAGGAGCTCCCGTCCGCGCTCGCGCTGATCCGCGGCGAGCCGGCGCAGGACGTCTTCGACGGTCAGGCCTCCTCGGCGCCCGCGGCCTCGGCCGGTGCGGGGCACGACTACGGCGAGGGCACCGACGGGCACATGCCGCCGGTGGCGACCGACTACCACGACGGGGCCGACGTGGAGTCGGGCTGGCGCTGAGCCGGTGACCGCACGTCCGGGCCGCGGTCGGACCATCCCGGGCGACCCCCTAGGCTGGTGACGTGGTCACCGCCGTCCCCTCGCCGTGGAACTCCGCGAACCTCGTCACCATGGCGAGGATCCTGCTCGTCCCGTTCTTCGCGTGGGCGCTGCTCGTCGACGGCGGGGAGTCCGTCACGTGGCGGCTGGTCGCGACGGGCATCTTCGTCCTCGCCGCGACGTCGGACCGCCTGGACGGCTACCTGGCGCGCAAGTACGACCTCGTCACGGACCTCGGCAAGCTGCTCGACCCGATCGCGGACAAGCTGCTGGTCGGCACCGCGCTGGTCCTGCTCGCGTGGCCGCTCGGCGTGCTGCCCTGGTGGGTGCCCGTGGTCGTGCTCGCGCGCGAGCTCGGCGTCACGCTCCTGCGGTTCGCGGTCCTCAGGTACGCGGTCATGCCCGCGTCCCGCGGCGGCAAGCTCAAGACCGTGCTCCAGACGGTCGCCATCACGCTCTTCCTCCTGCCGCTGGCGCACCTGCCCGCGTGGATCGGCGTCGTCGCCTGGGTGGTGCTCGCCGCGGCGATCCTCGTCACCGTCGTGACGGGCGTGGAGTACGCGTACCAGGGCTGGCGGCTGCGGCGCGACGCGATCCGCGCGGCCCGCCTCGCCGAGCGCGGGGCGACGCCGGACGCCGCCTCGGCCTCGTGACGGGCGCGCGCGCCCCCGAGGTCGGGGGGACCCCGCTCGCGCGACCGGACGTCGTCGGCCTCCTCGCCGCGCTGGAGGCGCGCGGGTGGACCCTCGCGACCGCCGAGTCGCTCACGGGCGGCCTGCTCTCCGCGACGATCGTCGACGTGCCGGGTGCGTCGCGCGTGCTCCGCGGCGCCGTCGTCGCGTACGCGACGGACGTCAAGCGGTCGGTGCTCGGGGTCGACGGCGACCTCCTCGCCGCGCACGGGGCCGTCCACCCGGACGTCGCGCGCCAGATGGCGGAGCGGGTGCGGGAGGTGCTCGGCGCGGACGTCGGGGTCGCGACCACGGGCGTCGCGGGACCGGACCCGCAGGACGGTCAGTCCCCGGGCACGGTGTTCGTCGCGGCGAGCGGGCCGCGCGGGACGCACGTGCGTCGGCTGCACCTCGACGGCGACCGCGCGGCCGTGCGTGCCGGGACCGTCGCCGCGGCGGTCGACCTCGCGCGCGCGGTGGTCGAGGAACCGCCCTCCGCGGACCCGCGGGGTGAAATCCGCGGGTGAACCGCGGTCGCCCGGGCGACCCGCCGGGCCCGGGCCCGGCGGTGCTCGTGGAGAGGTCGTGAACGTGCCGCGGGGGGTTCGCCGGGCGGCACGGCGCGGGAACAAGGCCCCACGTCGGGACGTTGCACAGCACGTGATCGCCAACAGGACCGTCAACCGACCGGTGGGCCGCACGGACAGCGCGCCGACGGCCGGTCCGGCACGCCGAAACGGAGACGTGAGCGGACCGCGGGCGGGGTACGGTAGGACGACCCCGTCACGCGGGGCAGTGAACAGGAAGACCGGCACGAGCAGTTCGCGCACCCCGGTGGGGTCCTCACCGGCTCCGGGGGGCGCACGGGACACGGAAGGGGGTCGCCAGATGATTGTTCTTCGACGAGAGATCGGGGACGTGCTGCGAGACGCTCGCCAGCGACAGGGGCGCACCCTGCGAGAGGTGTCCTCCGCCGCACGGGTCTCGCTGGGCTACCTCAGCGAGGTCGAGCGCGGTCAGAAGGAAGCGTCGTCGGAGCTCCTCGGCTCGATCTGCGAGGCGCTCGACATCCCGATGTCGTTGGTGCTGCGCGAGGTCAGCGACCGGGTCGCGGTCGCCGAGGGTCTGCTCATCCCGGACACGATCCCGGCAGACTTCGCGACCGCGGTCCTCGGGCGGCAGAACCCCGACGGCACCGCACGACGAGAGGACCTGCAGCCCGTCGGCTGACGGTCCACGCCGGGGCCGCCCCGGAGCAGGTGCCGGGCAGCGACGCTCGCGATCACCCGCTCGCGGGCGGCGCCTGGCACGAGGGACACCAGAAGACCGGACGGTCGTACGGCGGCTCGTTCGCCGTACCTTCTGCGACAGGCGTGCCACAGACGTGGCACGCCTTTCGTGTGCGCGCGTGCACGTGACGTACGACGCCGGCCCGGGGGTCGAACCCGTGCCGGACGGTGCGCTGCATGAGCGCTCGTGCCGTCGTGAGCACGCCCGCGAGGTCCTCGACGTCCCGGACCGGGGTCCACGGGTAGATCCGCTCCGCGAAGAGCGACTCGGCCGTGTAGATCGTGCCGATACCGGCGACGAGGTGCTGGTCGAGCAGCGCCTCCGCGACCGGGACGCCGGTCCTCTCGCGGCCCGGTCGGTGCCGTGGCCCCGTGCCTCCCGCGGCGTCGTCCGCCCGCATGCGCGCGACGGCCTCCGCGAGCCCCGCCGTGAGAAAGTCGTCGGCCAGCACGTCGGGGCCGAGCGGGCCGGTGATGGTCCGTTCGTCGGCGGTGCGCAGCACGTGGAGCATCCCGATGCGGTTCCCGACGGCCGTCCACCACTCGTTGGCGAGCACCACGCGCACGTTCGGCTCCGCGCCCCGCGCGTCCCGGGCCCCCGTGCGGGCGAGGCGCCACGACCCCTCCATGCGCAGGTGCGTGTGCAACGACCGACCGTCGTCCAGCCGCGTGAACAGGTGCTTGCCGTACGGCACGTTCGCCACGACCGTCCGGCCCGTGAGGTCGACCTCGGCGGCGGTCGGCCATCGCAGCTCGGCGCGCACGAGGACCCGGCCGGCGAGCGCCTCGTCCAGGCGCGCGGACACGAGCCGCAGGATGTCACCCTCGGGCACGGCCGGCCCTCCGCGCGCTCGGGGTGCGTCGGCCGCTCCTCCCGGGACGTGGCTGCACGGGCGCCACGTCAGGCCGCCCGCAGGCCGCGGGGCGTCGCGCGGAACCCCGCGTCGAGGAGGGCGCGGACCGCCTCGTCGGCGGACGTCGCCGTCGTCCCCGCCCCGGCCAGCGCCTCGACCCCGTCGACCCGCTGCACCACGACCTTGCCGAGCCGGCCCGCGCGCACCGCGCGGACGAGCTCGGCGCTCGCCTCGGCGAGCCGCGGGCCGTCGACGAAGGAGAGGACCGACCGGCCCCCGCGCTCGACGTACAGGGCGAGGTCGCCGTCGCTCAGCACGACGACGGCCCCGGCCTTGCGCCCGGGGCGGTGGCCGCGCGACGTGTCGGCACCGGTCGCCGCGCGGTCCGCCGGCACCGCGCCCCCGGCGGGCTTTCCCACGGCCGCGGCCGCCACGGGGCTCGTCGCGGTGCCCGGCCCCGGGCCGACGGCGGACGGTCGTGCGGGCCACGGCAGCGCGGCGCCGTACGGGTTCGCGGGGTCGGTCGCGGCGAGGAGCACCGCGCCCGGCCGGGGGCCTCCGCGCGGCTGGCCGTCGTCGGGACGCAGCGGAGGCCGGCCGTCCGGCCCGGTGCCCGACCCGCGGGCCGCGGCGGACTCGATCGCCCGCTCGCGGTCCTGGGCGTCGGTGCGGAGCTGGTCCACCGCGCCCGGGAGCGCGAACTGGGAGCCGCCGAGGTGCTCGACGAAGTACCCGCGCCGCGCGGCTCCCGTCGCCTCGAGCTCGCTCAGCACGCGGTACACCGCGCGGAACGATCCCGCCACGCCCTCGGCGGGGGCGACGGCGCGCGTGAGCACCCCGTGCCGGTCGAGCAGGACGCGCGCGAGCGCGTGCGCGCGCCGGGTCGGGTCCGGCTCGCGCGGCGGCAGCGCCGACCAGCGGCCGGCGCCCCCGCGCAGCGTCGTGTCGGGCGAGGTCGGGGGCCGCAGCCCCGCGAACCGACCCCGCCCGACGGGGCGGGCGCGCGCCGGCGCCCGGGGGGCACGGTGCGCACCGCCGCCGGACCCGAGCCGGGCGCGCAGCGAGCCCAGCCCGTCGTTCGTCACGTGGCCCGACCAGACCAGGTCCCACAGCGCCTCGAGGGTCGGCCCGACCTCGGCGCCCGCCCGCTCGGCGAGCCGCGGGAGGAAGTAGCCGCCCGAGCCGTCGAGCAGGTCGAGGAGGGTCGCGTGCAGCCCGGTCTCGGGCGCGGGGCCGGGGTCCGGCAGCGTGAGCGGCGCCCACTCGGCCAGGTGGAGGCTCACGAGCCCGTCGCCGCCGCCCGAGCCGGGCAGGGGGGCGTGACCGCACCACACGACCTCCCCGGTCGTCGTGAGCTCGTCGAGCATCGTCGGCGTGTAGTCCGTGACCCGCGACGGCAGGACGAGCGTCTCGAGCGCGGAGGCGGGCACGGCCGCCCCCGAGAGCTGCTCGACGACGCGCAGCAGGCCGTCGGCCCCGCGCAGCGCTCCGAGCCCCTGCCACCGCGGCAGGAAGACGCCGAGCGTCTCTGCCGGCACCGGCTCGACCTCGGCGCGCAGCGCCGCGAGCGACCGCCGGCGCAGCACGCGCAGCACCTCGGCGTCGCACCAGTCGTCGCCCGTGCCGCCGATCGACTCGGGCCGCAGGCGCCCGCGGACGACGAGCCGTGCCGCCTCGAGCCGCTCGAGCGTCTGCACCACCACCGCGACGCCGAGGCCGAGGCGCGTCGCGAGGTCGCCCGCGGTGAACGGGCCGTGCGTGCGCGCGTGGCGGCGCACGAGGTCGCCGAGGGGGTCGGGGACGGGCTCGGTGAACACCTCGGGGATGCCGACCGGCAGCGCGACGCCCAGCGCGTCGCGCAGGCGGCCGGCGTCCTCCACGACGGCCCACTGCACGGCCCGCTCGGGAGCGACGCCTGCCAGCCGGACGCGGACCACGCGCCGGGCCGCCTCGAGCTCGCGCACCCACGCCCCGGCGTCGGCGCGCACGTCCTCGCGCGTGCGGGCCGCGACCTCGGCGTCCGTGAGGGGCCCGACCCGCCGCAGCACGTCCCACACGTCCTCCGCGTGACGGGCCTGGCGCTCCGGCGCGAGCGCGCCGAGCTCGGCCTCCGTGCGCTCGATCTGCGCGGGGTCGAGCAGGTCCGCGAGCTGCGCCGCGACGCCGTCGCCGCCCAGCAGCTCCGCGAGCAGCGTCGGGTCGAGCGAGAGCGCCGCCGCACGCCGCTCCGCGAGCGGGGCGTCGCCGTCGTAGAGGAACTGCGCGGTGTACCCGAACAGCAGGGACTGCGCGAAGGGCGACGGCGTCGGGGTCGTCACCTCGACGAGGCGCACGCGCCCGGCGGCGAGGTCGCGCATGAGGTCGGTGAGCGCGGCGACGTCGAAGTCGTCCTGCAGGCACTCGCGCGCCGCCTCGAGCACGATCGGGAACTCGGGGTACTGCGACGCGACCGACAGGAGCTGGGCCGAGCGCTGGCGCTGCTGCCACAGCGGCTGGCGGCGGTCCGGGCGACGCCGGGGGAGCAGGAGCGCGCGCGCCGCCGCCTCGCGGAACCGGGACGCGAACATGACCGACCCGCCGAGCTCGTCGCGCACCGCGTCGAGGACCTCGTCGGGGTCGAGCAGCAGGTCCTCCGCCGGCACGACGGGCGCGTCGCCGCCGAGCCCGCCCGTCCCGTCGCTCGACCCCTCCAGCCACGAGTCCCCGGTGTCCGGCAGGCGCAGGACGATGCCGTCGTCCGCGTGCATCGCCGCGGCGTCGACGCCGTACCGCTCCCGCAGCCGCGCGGCGAGCACGAGCGCCCACGGCGCGTGCACCTTCGCCCCGTAGGGCGAGTGCACGACGACGCGCCAGTCCCCGAGCTCGTCGCGGAAGCGCTCGACGACGACCGTCCGGTCGTCCGGCACGCGCCCGGTCGCGTCGCGCTGCTCGCGGAGGTAGGCGAGCAGGTTGTCGCTCGCCCACGCGTCGAGCCCGGCGGCACGGAGCCGGTCGGCCGCGGCGTCCTGGTCGTCCGCGGCGAGGGTGTCGGTCTCGCGGACCCAGGCGCCGAGCGCGCGGCCGAGCTCGGCGGGCCGGCCGGGGGAGTCGCCCTTCCAGAACGGCAGGCGCCCCGGGATGCCCGGCGCCGGGGTCACGAGCACGCGGTCGGGCGTGATGTCCTCGATGCGCCAGGTGCTCGACCCGAGCGTGAACGTGTCGCCGACGCGCGACTCGTACACCATCTCCTCGTCGAGCTCGCCGACGCGCTTCCCGCCGCGCGGCGCCCGGCCGCCCGCGGTGTCCGGGTCTCCGGCGACGGTCCCGGTGCCGGAGTCCGTCGCGAGGAAGACGCCGTACATCCCGCGGTCGGGGATCGTCCCGCCGCTCGTCGCGGCGAGGCGCAGCGCGCCCGGGCGCCCGGTGATCCGGCCCGACGCGCGGTCCCACACGATGCGCGCGCGCAGCTCGCCGAAGTCCTCGCTCGGGTAGCGCCCCGCCAGCATGTCGAGCACGGCGTGCAGCGACGCGTCGCCCAGGTGGGCGTAGGGCGCGCTGCGTCGCACGACGGTGGCGAGCTCGGCGACGGTCCACTCGTCGACCGCGACCATCGCCACGACCTGCTGCGCGAGCACGTCGAGCGGGTTCGCGAGCACGTGCAGCTCCTCGATGCCCCCGGTGCGCATGCGCTCGGCCACGACGGCGGACGGCACGAGGTCGCCCCGGTGCGTGGGGAACACGACGCCGTGCGAGACGGCGCCCACCTGGTGCCCCGCGCGCCCGATGCGCTGGAGCCCGGACGCGACCGACGGCGGGGCACCGACCTGCACGACGAGGTCGACCGCGCCCATGTCGATGCCGAGCTCGAGGCTCGACGTCGCGACGACCGCGGGCAGGCGCCCGTCCTTGAGCTCGGTCTCCGTCCGCGTGCGCTCCGCGCGGCTCATCGACCCGTGGTGGGCGCGCGCGATGACGGGCTCGGCGCCGGAGCTCGCGCCCGACTGCGCCTGCACCTGGGCCGCCGTGATCGTGCCCGGGTCGAGGACGTCCTCGCCCTGGCGCTCCGCCCACACCTCGTTCATGCGCGCCGTGAGCCGTTCGGCGCCACGTCGCGAGTTGGTGAAGACGAGCGTGGAGCGGTGGTCGGCGACCAGGTCGACGACGCGCTCCTCGACGTGCGGCCACACCGACGGGCGCGGAGGGCGCACGTCGGGCGCCCCGGTGGGTCGCGAGGTCGCCGGACCCGACAGGTCGGGCTCGCCCGGGGGCAGGGGCGGGAGGCCGTCGAGGGACGTCCCCGGTCTCGTGCCACCACCCCCGCGGCCGCCCGCCCCCGGGCGCGCCGCCGTCCGCTGCGAGGTGTCGGGAACGAGGGCCGCCGAGCCGAGGTCCGCGAGGTCGGGGACGGGCACCACGACGTCGACCTCGATGCGCTTGCTCGCGGGCGGCTGCACGACGACCACCTCGCGACCGGCCTCCGCCTCCGGGCGGTGGCCGCCGAGGAACGTCGCGACGGCCTCGACGGGCCGGACCGTCGCCGACAGCCCGACGCGCTGCGCCGGCGGGCGCTCCTGCGCCTCGAGGAAGGCGTCGAGCCGCTCGAGGGACACCGCGAGGTGCGCGCCGCGCTTGGTCCCGGCCACCGCGTGGATCTCGTCGACGATCACCGTCTCGACGCCCGCGAGCCCGGCGCGCGCCTGCGACGTGAGCACGAGGAACAGCGACTCGGGCGTCGTGATGAGGATGTCCGGCGGGTGCGTCGCGAGGCGGCGGCGCTCGCTCGTGGGCGTGTCGCCCGTCCGGGTGCCGACGACGACGTCCGGCACCTCGAGCCCCAGCCGCACCGCCGCCTGGCGGATGCCGGCGAGCGGCGACCGGAGGTTGCGCTCGACGTCCGCCGCGAGCGCCTTGAGCGGCGAGACGTACACGACGCGGCAGCGCCGCTCCCGGGCGACCTCCGCGCCGGACCCGGGCGCGGCCATGATCCGGTCGAGCGACCAGAGGAACGCCGCGAGCGTCTTGCCCGACCCGGTCGGGGCGACGACGAGCGCGTGCCGGTCGCTCGACACGGCGTCCCACGCCCCCGCCTGCGCGGCGGTCGGGGCGTCGAACGCGCCCGAGAACCAGGCGCGCGTGGGCGCGGCGAAGCGCGCGAGCGGGTCCACGGTCACCCGCCCATTGTGGTCGTGCCCACCCACACGCGCCGCGCGACGCGGGGCAGGCGCCCCGCCAGTGCGACAGACAGGTGCGGGAACAGCACGGCCGTCCGTCCGTGGGAGGCTGGTGCCGTGCGCTACCGCGAGTTCTCCGAGCTGGTCGACGAGGTGTTCGGCGCGTCCCTGGGACGCGCCTACGTCCGGGAGCAGGTGCTGTCCGCGCTCGACGACCGGACCGCCGCCCAGGCCCTCGAGGACGGCGTGGAGCCGCGCGTCGTCTGGCACGCGCTGTGCGACGCGCTCGACGTGCCCGACGAACGCCGCTGGGGTCACGACGACCACCGCCAGGCCCCGCCGCGCCGCTGACCCGTCCCGCGCCGGCGGCCGCGGACCGTCGAGGGGCGCGACGGGCCGCGCGCCACGATGATGGCCGCATGAGCGCTCCCGCCCGAGGCCGTGCCGCGGTCCGCGTGACCGCGGCCGACGTGCGGGGAGCCGTCTGGTCGCTCGTCTCGACGACCGTCGGCCTGGGGCTCGCGATCTGGTTCGTGCCCGGGGTCGAGGTCACCAACCCGTGGTCGCTCGTCCTCGCGGCGCTCGCCGTCGGGCTGGGCGACGTGCTCCTGCGCCCCGTGCTGCGGCGGCTCGCGCACCGGTTCGGCGTGGTCGGCGCGCTCGTGTCCGGCGTGGTGGCGCAGCTGGCGGTCGCGTGGGCGGCCCTCACGTACCTGCCGGGGTTCCGGAGCGGCTCGTGGGTGGACGTCCTCGCGGTCCTCGTGCTCGCCGCCGTCCTCATGGCGCTCGGTCGCTGGGTCGTGGGGGCGAGCGACAACGAGTACGTCCTGGGCGACCTCCTCCGGCGCGCGCGCCGGCAGGCGGGACTCCCGCGGCGGGACCAGGGTGCGGCGGGTGCGGCCGGGCGGCCGGCGGGGCTGCTCCTCGTCCTGCTCGACGGCGTCGCGCGCCCCACGCTCGACTACGCGCTCCAGGCGGGGCTGACCCCGACGCTCGCGCGCTGGCTCGGCAGCGGGAGCCACCACCTCACGACGTGGTGGGCGCGCGTGCCCGCGACGACGCCGGCCTCGACGATCGGCCTCCTGCACGGCTCGACCGAGCACGTGCCCGCGTTCCGCTGGTGGTCGCGCGCGCTCGGCCGGCTCGTCGTGACCAACCGCCCCGCCGACGCGGCGGCGGTCGAGGCGCGCACGAGCGACGGTTCCGGGCTGCTCGCGGGGGGCGGCGTCGCCGTCTCGACCATGTTCTCGGGCGACGCCGCGACGAGCCTGCTCGTGATGAGCCGTGCGCGCGAGGGCCTCGGGCCGGGGCAGATGTTCGTGCACTTCTTCGCGAGCCCGTTCGTGCTCGTCCGGGCGGTCGTCGTTGCGCTCGGCGAGCTCGTCAAGGAGCTGTACCAGGGCTGGCAGCAGGCCGTGCGCGGCGTCGAGCCCCGCGTGTCGCGCCTCGGCTGGTACCCGGTGCTGCGCGCGGTGACGAACGTCGTGCTGCGCGACCTCAACACGACGCTCGTCGCGGAGCAGCTCGTGCGCGGGGCGCCGGTCGTGTGCGTCGACCTCGTCGACTACGACGAGATCGCCCACCACGCCGGGCCGCTGCGCCCTGAGTCGCTGCGCGCGCTCGAGGGGCTCGACCGCGTCGTCGGCCTCTGGGAGCAGGTCGCCGCGGTGGCCCCGCGCCGGTACGACGTCGTCGTGCTCTCGGACCACGGGCAGTCGCTCGGGTCCACGTTCGAGCAGGTCGAGGGCCGGTCCTTCCTCGACGAGGTCCGCCGGCTGATGGCGCTCCGGCCGGGCCCGCACGACGGGCCTCGCGCGGGCGAGGGCTCCTCGCGGGGCGAGGGCTCCTCGCGGGGCGAGGGGCGCCGTCGGGCCACCGCGCCGGACAGCGAGACCTGGGGCCCGACGAACACGGCCCTCAACGCCCTGCGGCCGACGGCGCCGGACGCCGTCCCGGAGGGCGCGGGCCGCATGCTGGTCGGTCCGGACCGCTCGGAGCGCCGCGGCGGACCCGAGACCGCCGCGCTGCCCGAGCTCCCCGAGGTCGCGGTCGTGGGGTCGGGCAACCTGGGCATGGTGTGGTTCCCGCGCGAGCCACGGCGGCTCACGGGGGACGAGGTCCGTGACCGGTGGCCCGGCCTGCTCCCGGGGCTCGTCGCGAACCCCGCCGTCGGCGTCGTCGTCGAGCGCGGGGCCGGCGGGGAGGCGCGGGCGCACGGCCGCGGCGGCTCGCGCGACCTGCGGACCGGCGAGGTCGTGGGGGAGGACCCGCTCGCGGGCTACGGGTCGCGCGCGGCGGCGGACCTGCTGCGTGTCGCGGACCTCGAGGACGCGGGCGACCTCGTGCTCGTCTCGCGTGTGGACGAGGTCGGGATGGTGCACGCGTTCGAGGGGCTGGTCGGGTCCCACGGCGGCCTCGGCGGGGCGCAGAACGAGGCCGTCCTGCTGCACCCCACGCACCTCGTGCTGCCCGACGACGAGCTCGAGGACGTGGACGGCGCGCGGATGCTCGTCGGGGCCGAGGCGGTCCACCGGCGCCTCGTCGCCTGGCTCGGCGACCTCGGCCTGCGCCCCGCCGAGCCCGCCGAGCCCGCCGCGCCCGCCGCGCCCGCCGCGAACGGGGCGCCGCGAGGGGAGGAGGAGCCGTGAGCGTCCGCGTGACGTGGCTCGGCCACTCGAGCGTCGTCCTCGACCTGCCGTCCGGCCGCCCCGGCGGCCGGGCCGTGCGGCTCGTCGCCGACCCGCTCCTGCACCGGCACGCCGGGATGCTGCGGCGGCGCGGGGAGCGGCCTGCCGCGGTGTGGCAGGGCAGCGACGCCGTCCTCCTGTCCCACCTGCACCACGACCACGCCGAGCTGCGCTCGCTGCGCCTCCTCGGCGACGTGCCCGTGCTCACCGCGCCGGCGAACGCGCGGTGGCTGCGCGCCCGGGGCCTGCGCGGGGTCGGGCTCGACGACGCGTGGCACGCGGTCGGCCCGGCCGAGGCGGGGGTCGAGGTGCGCCTCGTGACGGCGGTGCACGGGCACCGGCCGATGCCGCACCGGCCCAACGCGGCGAACGGGCACCTCGTGCGGTCGGACGGTCCGCGCGGTGTGCGGGTGTGGGTCGTCGGGGACACCGAGCACTACCCGGACATGGTCCACCTCCCGGCGCTCGCGGACGGCCCCGTGGACGTCGCGCTCGTCCCGGTGGGCGGGTGGGGCCCGCGCCTGTCGGGCGGGCACCTCGGCCCCGCGCAGGCGGCACGGGTGTGCGCCGAGGTGGGCGTCGGCGTCGCGATCCCGGTGCACTGGGGCACGCTGCACGCACCGGGCGGACGGCACTTCCCGCGCGGGTGGATGGACCACGCGGGGACGGCGTTCGAGGCGGCGGTGCAGCGCGAGGCGCCGGGGACGCGCGTCGTGGTGCTGCGCCCGGGGGAGGCGTGGTCGTCGTCCGGCGACGAGAGCGGGGCGCGGGCGTGACACGCCGAGGTGCGCGTTCCGGGATCGAACACGTGTTCGGCTAGAGTTGTGCACAGGGCCCGCCGCGGCGGGTCCAGGACGCCGGTCCGGCACGACGATCCACAGGCTCGAGGGTCGCCGGAGCCGCGTGTCGGTGGCTGCCCGTAGCGTCGGGCCACAACGAACAGATGAACGTCGAACCGAAGGTGGACTGACATGCCCGCACCCGCAGACCGCGAGAAGGCGCTCGAGGCAGCCCTCGCCCAGATCGACCGGAGCTTCGGCAAGGGCTCCGTGATGCGCCTCGGCGAGGAGGGCCGCGCCCCCGTCGAGGTCATCCCCACGGGCTCCATCGCGCTCGACATCGCGCTCGGCATCGGCGGCCTGCCGCGCGGGCGCGTCATCGAGGTGTACGGCCCGGAGTCCTCCGGCAAGACCACGGTCGCGCTGCACGCCGTGGCGAGCGCGCAGCGCGCCGGTGGCATCGCGGCGTTCATCGACGCCGAGCACGCGCTCGACCCCGAGTACGCCAAGAAGCTCGGCGTGGACACCGACGCCCTGCTCGTCTCCCAGCCGGACACGGGGGAGCAGGCGCTCGAGATCACGGACATGCTCATCCGCTCGGGCGCGCTCGACATCATCGTCATCGACTCCGTCGCGGCGCTCGTGCCCAAGGCCGAGATCGAGGGCGAGATGGGCGACAGCCACGTCGGCCTTCAGGCCCGCCTCATGTCGCAGGCGCTGCGCAAGATCACGGGTGCGCTCAACGCGTCCGGGACGACCGCGATCTTCATCAACCAGCTCCGCGAGAAGATCGGCGTCTTCTTCGGCTCGCCCGAGACGACGACCGGTGGCAAGGCGCTGAAGTTCTACGCCTCCGTCCGCCTCGACATCCGCCGCATCGAGACGCTCAAGGAGGGCACCGACGCGGTCGGCAACCGGACCCGCGTCAAGGTCGTCAAGAACAAGATGGCCCCACCCTTCAAGCAGGCCGAGTTCGACATCCTCTACGGCGTCGGCATCTCGCGCGAGGGCGGCCTCATCGACATGGGTGTGGAGCACGGGTTCGTGCGCAAGTCCGGGTCGTGGTTCACCTACGGTGGCGACCAGCTCGGCCAGGGCAAGGAGAACGCGCGCTCGTTCCTGCGCGACAACCCGGACCTCGCCAACGAGCTCGAGAAGAAGATCAAGGAGAAGCTCGGCGTCGGGGCTAAGGTCGACGCGCCGGCCGACCCGGCCGCGGGCGCGACGGTCGCGGCCGACGGCGCTGCGGCGCCCGCCGCGGCGAAGGCCCCGGCTGCAGCCGCCAAGGGGAAGAAGTCGCCGTTCTGATCGGCGAGCAGGACGGGGACGAGGGCGTCGAGCCCTCCGGCCCGCCCGAGGAGGACGACGGGCGTCGTGCCGGCCGCAAGGCCGCGCGGCGCCCGCGCCCGACCCTCCACGAGCTCGTGGAACGGGGCGAGATCAGCGACGCCGACCTCGCCGAGCGCGCCCGGGAGACCGTGCTGCGGATCCTCACGGCCGCGCCGAAGAGCCGCGCGGAGCTCGCGCAGTCCCTCGCGCGCAAGGGCTACCCCGAGCACGTCGTGCTGCCGATCCTCGACCGGCTCGAGGAGGTCGGCCTCGTCGACGACGCGCAGTACGCGGAGATGATCGTCCGCACCCGGCACGCGGAGCGCGGGCTGTCCCGCCGCGCGATCTCGACCGAGCTGCGCCGCCGCGGCATCGACGGCGAGGTCGGCGCCGCGGCGCTCGAGCAGGTCGACGACGACTCCGAGGCCGACGCGGCCCTGGAGCTCGCGCGCACGCGCCTCGCCCGCACGCGTGGCCTCGACCGTGACGTGCGGGTGCGCCGGACCGTCGGGGCGCTCGCCCGGAAGGGCTACAGCCCGTCGCTGGCCTTTGAGATCGTCCAGCGAGAGCTCGACGCCGAGGCGGTCGAGCCCCCGCTCGACTGAACCCGTCAGCGGGTGACGGAGACTGCGGGTGCGTCCTCGGCCGGTCCTCCCGCGACGACCGTGGGGTTCCCGATGCCCGGGCCGGCGGCCGTCGCGCCCGCGGTGCGGCCGCTGAGGAAGCGGGAGAGCCAGCGCGCCACGAGGGTCAGCAGCCAGTTGATGACGATGAAGATCACCGCGGCGAGCACGAGCGACTGCAGGATGTTGCCGTTGCCGACGCCGTAGAGCTGCGCGGCCCGCAGGAGCTCGTTGTACGTGATGATCTGCCCGAGCGCGGAGTCCTTGAGCACGACGACGAGCTGGGACACGAGCGCGGGGAGCATCGCGATGAGCGCCTGGGGGAGCTGGATCGACCGCAGCGTCTGCCCCGTGGTGAGCCCGATCGCGAGCCCGGCCTCGCCCTGGCCCCGGGGGAGGTTCCCGACGCCCGAGCGGACGAGCTCGGCGATGACGGAGCCGTTGTAGAGCACGAGCGCGAGCACCACGGCGAGGAACGGCGCGTCGTCGACGTGGCTGAGGCCCAGGAGCAGCCAGAAGAAGATCATCATGAGCAGCACGGGCACGGCCCGGAAGAACTCGACCACGATGCCGCTCACGACGCGCACCGCGCGCAGGTGCGACAGCCTGCCGGTGCCGAAGAGGAGCCCGAAGACCAGCGCGCCGACGATGGCGAAGCCGGCGGCGCGCAGCGTGTTCTGCAGGCCCGGGATGAAGTAGTACTGCCACGCGTCGGCCGTGAACAGCGACGACCACAGCTCGGGGGCGAGCTGGCCCTTGTTGCCGAGCGCGACGAGCACGAGGGCGGCGACGCCGAGCACGACGATCGCCCCGACCACGTTGCCGATCATGATCGCGCGTCGCGCCCGGGGGCCCGGGGCGTCGAAGAGGACGGACTGCTGGGTGCTCATCGGCGGACCGCCAGTCGGTTCGAGAGGGACGTGGTGAGCAGCCCGATGGGGATGACGAGGATGACGTAGCCGATCGCGAACGTCAGGAAGATCCCGTAGATGTAGTTCGAGTTGAACTCGATCATGGTCTTCATGAGGCTCGACGTCTCCGTCGTGACGCTCGCCGCCGCCGCGACCGTGGAGTTCTTCAGCAGCGCGATGAGCGTGTTGCCGAGCGGCGCGACGGAGCCGCGGAACGCCTGGGGCAGGATGATGAGGCGCGCCGCGGGCAGGAACGGCAGGCCGATCGCGCGCGCCGCCTCGGCCTGGCCGAGCGGCACCGTGTTCACGCCCGACCGGATCGACTCGCACACGAACGCCGCGTGGTAGATCGCCAGGCCCACGACCGCGAGCCGGAAGAAGTTCGCCGCGAAGTCGGGTGCGAGCGTGACGTTGAGCTGTCCCCACAGCCCCAGCACCATGAAGGTCATGATGATGGTCAGCGGCGTGTTGCGGAACACGTTGACGTACGCGGTCCCGGCCCAGCGCAGGCTCGGCACGGGGGAGATGCGCATGAGCGCGAGCGCCGTGCCGAGCACGAGCGCGAGGATCGCGGCCCAGAACGTCAGCTGGATGTTGACCCAGAACGCGCCGAGCACGTCGTACTCCCGGGCGAGCGCCCAGGTCTGCGACAGGTAGTCACCCACGGTTGGTGGTCCTCCGGGAGGGTACGTGCCGGGCCGGGTCGACGGCCCGGTGGCCGGGGGAGCGGCGCACCGGCGCGCGGCTCCCCCGGCCGTGGACGGTCAGGCGCAGGGGTCGACCGTCGGAGGGTTCTCGCTGGCGTTCGGCGTGTACCCGGTGCCTTCGGTGTTCTTGGTGACGAACTCCTCCCAGGAACCGTCCTCGATCATCTTCTCGATCGCGGTGTTGACGTCCTCGCAGACGTCGTTGTCCTGCGGGAGCCCGACGCCGTAGCGCTCGGTCGAGAACGGCGCCCCGACGACCTTGACCTTGCCCTTGTTGGCGGGCTGGGCCGCGAGGCCCGCGAGGATGATGTCGTCGGTCGTGACGGCGTCGACCTGGCCGGCGGTGAGCGCGGTGACGCACTCGGCGTAGCCGGGGCGCTCGAGGAGCTGCACGCCCGCGGCGTACTCGTCCTTGATGCGCTGCGCCGACGTCGAGCCCGTGACGGAGCAGAGGTTCTTGCCCTCGAGCGACTCCGGTCCGGTGATGTCGGTGTTGTCCTCGGCGACGAGCAGGTCCTGCCCGGCCACGAAGTACGGCCCGGCGAACGCGACCGTCTCCTTGCGCGTGTCCGTGATGGAGTAGGTCGCGAAGATCATGTCGACCTGGCCGGTCTGGAGCATCGTCTCGCGCTGGGCGGACGGCGCCTCGACCCACTCGATCTGGTCCTCGCCGTAGCCGAGCTCGCCTGCCACGTACGTGGCGACGTCGACGTCGAAGCCCGTGTAGGTGGAGCCGTCCTGGTACCCGAGCCCCGGCTGGTCGAACTTGATGCCGATCTTGATCGAGCCCTCGGCGCCACCGCCGGTGTCGCCCGTGTCGGTGGCCGTGTCGGTCGCGTCGTCGTCGCCGCCGCCGACCTCGCCGCCGCCGCACGCCGCGAGCGTGAGCGCGGTGAGAGCGGCCAGCACGGCAGCACCTGCGTGTCGTGTGCGCATCGTTCCTACCCTTCGTGAGTGGTGGACGCCCGTCGAAGGTGTGCCTCGACGGTCGACCGGGTTCTGGGGCTGTCGGGCCGGGCTCGTGCCTGCCCGGCGGGGTTCAGTGGGTGAGGATCTTCGAGAGGAAGTCCTTGGCGCGGTCGCTCTTGGGCGCGGTGAAGAACTCCTCGGGATGGGCCTCCTCGACGATCTGGCCGTCGGCCATGAAGACGACCCGGTTCGCGGCCTTGCGGGCGAAGCCCATCTCGTGCGTGACGACGATCATCGTCATGCCCTCCTTGGCGAGGGCGACCATGACGTCGAGGACCTCGTTGATCATCTCGGGGTCGAGCGCCGAGGTGGGCTCGTCGAAGAGCATGACCTTGGGCTGCATCGCGAGCGCGCGGGCGATGGCGACGCGCTGCTGCTGCCCGCCGGAGAGCTGGGCGGGCATCTTCTGCGCCTGGTTCATCACGCCGACGCGGTCGAGCAGCGCGAGCGCGCGGTCCTTCGCGACCTTGGCCTTCTCGCGCCGCACCTTGACGGGGCCGAGCGTGACGTTGTCGAGGATCGTCTTGTGCGCGAAGAGGTTGAAGGACTGGAAGACCATGCCGACGTCGGAGCGCAGCCGCGCGAGCGCCTTGCCCTCCTCGGGCAGCGGCTCGCCGTCCACCAGGATCTCGCCGGAGTCGATCGTCTCCAGCCGGTTGATCGCCCGGCACAGCGTCGACTTGCCCGAGCCCGACGGGCCGATGACGACGAGCACCTCGCCGCGCCGGACGGTCAGGTTGATGTCCCGGAGCACGTGCAGCTCCCCGAAGTGCTTGTTGACGTCGCGCAGCTCGACGAGCGGCTCACCGAGGACCTGCTCGGCGGGGAGGGGCTGAGCGTCCTGCGCGCTGCGCTGCGCGTCGGACGGCGAAGAGGTTTCGTCGGCCATTCCTGGACACTATGTCCCTTCTGTTGCACGGTGCCACCTCATCCGGCAACAGTCGGGCAACAGTTCCGTAACACGGCACCCGGCGCCGTACCCTGGACGGTGATGTCCACGATCGCCCCCGCCCCCGTCCCGGCCGCGCTCGCACCCGGTGCCACCTCCGGTGCGCCGGTCGACGACGCGCACCCGCGCACCTACGTCGTCCGCACGCTCGGTTGCCAGATGAACGTCCACGACTCCGAGCACATGGCCGGGATGCTGGAGGAGGCGGGGTACACGCGCGCGAGCGCGGACGACGAGGCCGCGAACCGCGCCGACGTCGTCGTCATCAACACGTGCGCCGTGCGGGAGAACGCCGCGACGCGCCTCTACGGGAACCTCGGCCAGCTCGCCTCCGTGAAGGCCGCGCGGCCCGGGATGCAGATCGCCGTCGGCGGCTGCCTCGCGCAGAAGGACCGCGGCACGATCGTCGAGAAGGCGCCGTGGGTCGACGTCGTCTTCGGCACGCACAACCTCGACGCGCTGCCCGTGCTGCTCGAGCGCGCACGCCACAACGAGGCCGCGCAGGTCGAGATCGCCGAGTCGCTGCAGGTGTTCCCGTCCACGCTGCCGACGAAGCGCGAGTCGGTCTACGCCGGCTGGGTGTCGATCAGCGTCGGCTGCAACAACACGTGCACGTTCTGCATCGTGCCGCACCTGCGCGGCAAGGAGCGCGACCGTCGTCCGGGCGAGGTCCTCGCCGAGGTCGGGGCGCTCGTCGAGGCCGGTGCCATCGAGGTGACGCTGCTCGGCCAGAACGTCAACAGCTACGGCGTCGAGTTCGGCGACCGCGGCGCGTTCGCCAAGCTCATGCGCGCGTGCGGGACGATCGACGGCCTCGAGCGCGTCCGGTTCACGTCGCCGCACCCGGCCGCGTTCACCGACGACGTCATCGCGGCCATGGCCGAGACGCCGAGCGTCATGCCCCAGCTCCACATGCCGCTCCAGTCGGGCTCCGACCGGATCCTGCGCGCCATGCGCCGCTCCTACCGCTCCGAGCGGTTCCTCGGGATCCTCGACCGGGTGCGGGCCGTCATGCCCGACGCCGCGATCACCACCGACATCATCGTGGGTTTCCCGGGGGAGACCGAGGAGGACTTCGCGGAGACGATGCGCGTCGTCGAGGCCTCGCGCTTCTCCTCGGCCTTCATGTTCCAGTACTCGCCCCGCCCCGGGACGCCGGCCGCGACCATGGACGAGCAGCTCCCCAAGGAGGTCGTCCAGGAACGCTTCGAGCGGCTCCAGGCGCTCCAGGAGCGCATCGCCGGCGAGGAGTCCGCACGCCAGGTGGGCCGGACGATCGACGTCCTCGTCGGCGAGGGCGCCGGGCGCAAGGACGGCGCCACGCACCGCGTGACCGGACGCGCCCCGGACAACCGGCTCGTCCACCTCGCGCTCCCCACGGACGTCGTCCCCACGGCGCCCGACGACGCCGCGACCTCGTCCGGCGCGACGCCCTGGTCCACGGACCCGCGCCTCGCGGACGACCTCGACCCCCGCATGCCGCGACCCGGTGACGTCGTCACGGTCGAGGTCACGCGCTCCGCGCCCCACCACCTCATCGCCGACTCGGCGGTCGGGGGCGGCACGTTCGCGGTGCGGCGCACCCGCTCCGGCGACGCGTGGGCGCAGCGCGAGCGCGCCCGCCTGGGCGGTGCCGACGACGACCACGGGCACGGTCACGGCGGCGGCGCCGCGTCCGGCCCCGTCGCCCTGGGCCTCCCCACGCTCCGCGCCTGAGCCGCCGATCCCGGCCCCGCGTGCCCGGACGCGCGTTCCGGGCGCGCATGCCCGCCAGTGCTTGCTGGCCGTGCGGACCTGGACGTGCGCGGCCCGGACGTGATGGCCGGCGTCAGTCGTCCAAGGTTCCCGGGGGGAGCTGGGCGCCGATGGCGTGGAAGAGCTGGACGGCTGTCCCCAGGCCGCACGAGACGGTCTGGGCGAGCTGGTCGTCCGTCGCGCCGTGCTCGAGGTCGACGGAGACCTCGGCGTAGAGCGCGAGCCGGCCCGCCTCCTCGCGGACGTAGACCTTGGGCCAGATGCGCTCGCGGTTCCAGTCGTTCACGGCCTGCAGGGTCACGAGCCGGGACTCGAGCGGGAGCGACGTGGACCAGCGGCCCCGCACCTGGAGGATCTCGGAACGGTCGCCGAGCAGCAGGAACCAGAAGCGGTGGCCGTCCCACGTCCCGGTGATGTCCCCGTCGTCGTCCACGCGGAAGTGGTACCCGCGACGCGTGAGGTGGTCGCCGATGCGCGCCATCGACAGCGCGCGCGGCAGCTCCTCCTCGCGCGGGAGCGAGTCGGGCGCCTTGGGGCGGCGGTTGCCGAACAGGCGTGCGAACCAGTTGGTGCGGGCCTGCGTCATGGCGCCTGCCTCGCGGGGTCGGGGTAGAACTCGTCGAGCGCGTCGAAGAACATCGACCCGGTGCTCAGGCCGCACTGGAGGAGCTGGTCGAGCTGGTCGTCCGTCACCCCGTGCTCGAGGTCCACGGTCACCTCGGTGAAGACCTGGATCATCCCGTTGTCGCGCACGCGCGTGTACGTCTTGGGCCAGATCCGGTCCGCGTTCCACTCGTTGCAGAACTCGAGGATCTCCTCCAGCCGCTCGAGCGCGAGGTCGCGGTTCCACTGCCCGCGGACCTGCAGGATCTCGTCGCCGTGGCCGAAGAGCAGGAAGTAGAACAGCCGGCCGTGCCACAGCCCGCCCACGTCGCCGTCGGAGTCGACGAAGTAGCTGTAGCCGCTGTCGGTGATCCACTCGACGACCCGGGAGAGGGACAGCGGGGTCGGGGGTCGCAGCACGTCCGTCGCGACCTGGCCCAGCTCCCGCGCCAGGAGGTCCTCGACCTGCGACTGCAGCTCGTCCCCGGCGCGGCCGGGAACGGCCCCGCCGCCGTCCGGAGCCTCGCCGGGATCACCGTCCCGCCGGTCGTCGTCGTCCTGCGCCCCGAAGAACCTCACCCACCCACCGTACTCGCGCGCGCCCCCGGACGCCGCATCGCCGACGTCGTCCCGGCGACCGCTACGGTGGGCGCGTGACCGTCCGCGCCGTCGTCCTGCCCGGTACCCCGCTGCTCGTCCCCGGCGCCGCGGGTGCCGCCGCGGTGCTCGGCGCCACGCGCACCGCGGCGCTCGCGGCGCTGGGTCGACTGGTGGACGGCGTCCCGTCCCTGCGCGGGGATCGGTCCGCCCCGGCCCCCGTGGTCGTCGTCGCACCGGGAACCGCACGGACGCGGGGACCGGCACGGGCGTCGCTCGCGGCGGCGGGCGTCGCGGACACCTGGCTCGACACCGCCTGGGCCGTCGCGACCCGGGCGGGCGGGCCGGGAGCCCCCGTGGCGGGGACGGCCGCGTCGGTCGGGCTCCTCGCCCTGGCCGGTGCCGGCTGGGCGGGCCCCGTCGACGTCGTCGAGCTCGGTGACGACGAGGCCGCCGCGCAGGCGCTCGGCGCGGACCTCGCGCGGCAGGGTGCGCGGGTCGTCGTCGTGCACGACCCGCGGAGCGCGGCGCCGGACGCCGTGCTCGCCGGGTTCGGAGCCGCGCCCGACGACGGGCACCGCCACGTCGCGACGGGGGAGTACGAGGAGCGCGGCTACGAGGTGCGCTGGTTCGACGACGGCGCCCTCGCCTCCCCGGCGCCGGCCGGGCCCGTCAGCCGCTGAGCCCCGCCCCGACGGCGGCCGCGTCCTGCTCGCGACCGAGGCGGCGCAGCGTCGCGACGAGCTCGTTCGCGACCATCGTCCGAGCGTCGCGGTCGTGGACGATCGCGAAGCCCTCCATCGCGGACTCGAGGAGGTCGACGGCGTCCGCGTCGGCTCCGGCCGCGGTGCGGGAGCGGCCCGCGAGCCAGAACGCGTGGGCGGCGTCGCCGACCTGGCCCGCGCGGGCGAACTCCTCGGCCACGGCCTCGGCGAGCGTGGCCGCGGCGTCGAGCTCTCCTGCGGTCGCCAGCAGCCGGGCACGGGTGTCCCGCAGGTCGCGGCGCTCCCGCTCGTCGGCGGCGGAGTCCCGCTCGACGAGGTCGGCCGCGCGGGTCGCCTGGCCGACGACGTCGGGACCGGCGGCGTCGAGGTCGTCCAGCGTGCGCTGGAGCTGCGCGAGCGCGCCGGTCACGTCGCCGCGCCCGGCCTCCAGCCGTGCCGACGCGCGGACGACCGGACCGACGAACCGGGGGGCGACGCCGCCCGCGCGCAGGAGCGCGAGGGCGTGCACGAACGCCGGGGCGGCGCCGTCGTCGTCGCCCTCGACCGCGGCGAGCTGAGCCGCCTCGGCGAGCGCGAACCCTGCCCGGTCGAGGTGGCCGGCCGACTCCAGCAGCGCTGACGCGCGCCGCAGGAGCTGCGCGGCGCGCACCGGGTCCTCGCCCGTGACGTCGTCGGCGAGCCGGAGCAGACCTTCGGCGTCGGTGGGCTCGTCCCCGGCGTGCTCGGCCTGCCCAGCGTGGTCGGCGCTGTGCTCGGTGCGTGCGAGGTCCGCGGCGGCGTCACCGGTGGGCGCCGGGGCCGGGCCGTCCGACGGGTGCGCCGTCCCCCGGTCGTCCGCCGCGCCGGCGGCGTCGACGGTCGGGGCGGCCGGGGCACCGGCCACGGGCCCCGGTGCGCCCGACAGGACCGAGAGGTCCACGGGCAGCGAGCGCGCCCCGTGGTCCCACGCGGCGCGCAGCCGCTCGGTCGCGGCGGGCGTGCCGTTGCGGTCGTCGAACGAGCGCGCGAGCCCGGCCGCCTCGCGGCGCACCCAGTCGTCGAGCTCGGCGACCGTGGTCGCGGGCACGTCGCGCAGGGCGAGCGGGGCGTCCGCGTGCTCGGCCCGCAGCACGCCCGTCGCGACGCTCACGCTCGTGAGGAAGCCGAGCCGGTCGCCCGGCGAGTCGGCCTCGGTGAGGAACGCCTGGTGCTCGGCGAGCAGGCGCAGCGCGCGCGACGCGTTCCCGGTGCGCGCGAGGAACTCGACGTGCCGGCCCTTCGGGCCCGTCATCGACACGCCGGTGTCGAGATGCCGCAGCCCGCGACGGTGCGTGCGGGCGGCGGCCTCGGCGTCGCCGACCGCGACGTACGCGAGCTGGAGGTGGGAGAGCATGTCGCCGGGCTCCGTGGCGCACGAGGGCGACCCCTGCAGCACCTGCTCGAGCAGCCGGATGCCCTCCTCGTGGCGCCCCGTCTCGAAGAGGTACGCGGCACGGTCGCCCGGCTCGCAGGCCTCGCACTGGGAGTACTCGTCCCGCGGGGTCGCGACCCACGCCCGGTAGGCGTCCTCGACGTCCGCGCCCCCGCGCTCCCGGGCCCACTCGAAGCGCTCCAGCGCGACCGCGTTCGTACCGTTCCCGGCGAGCGCGTAGCGCCGCGCCATGTCGTCGAGCGTGCGCTCGATCTGCGCGGCGGGGACCGTGGGGAACTCCATGAGGTGCCCGACCATCCACTTGAACGACCAGAAGAGCGAGTGCGCGTCCTCGGCGTCGAAGTGCTCGGGGTGCTCGTCCCACCAGCGCAGCAGCTTGGTGAACGGCAGGTAGGCCTTGGTGACCTCGCCGCCCCAGACGAAGGACTCGACGAGGACGAAGAGCGCGTACGCGCGCGCCCCGTCCGGCCCCTCGGCCTCCACGCGCTCGACCTCGGCCGCGGCGGCCGTGGAGCGCGCGAGGCCGTAGGGCATGCGGCGGACGTCGTACAGCGTGGCGTTCACCTGGTCCACGGACCGGGTCATCGGTTCTCCTCGTCGGTGTGCTGGTCGGTGTGCTTGTCGGGGCGGGGGGTCGCGAGGGCGCGGGCCAGCAGGAGCGACAGCGAGTCGTTCATGAGCGTCGCCTCGACGGGCTGCAGCGCCTTGCCCGACGCCAGCACCGCGGTCACGTACAGCGAGCGGGCGCCCGCGGCGCGGACCTCGGCGTCGGGGCTCGCGAGCAGGTCGCGGACCGTGTCGTTGGCGTCGTTGAGGACGAGCCGACGGGGGCGGACCGGGCCGCTGAGGCCCGCGAGGACCTCGCCCCACAGGTCCTCGGTCTCGGCCACGCGGGCCGCCTCGCGCGCGTGGTCGCCGTCGCGGTCGTGCAGCAGCATCGCCGGCAGGGCGTCCGGCTCGTACCGGCGCAGCACGACGTCGCAGTCCTGCTCGGCGAGCGCGGCGTCGAGCGACGCCAGCGCGTCCGCGACCTCGAGCTCGCGCAGGGGCTCGACCTCGTCGAGGACGTGCGCGACGTCGGTGGCGGAGACGGGCGACAGCCGCCACTGCGGGAACCGCGCCGCGACGCGCTCGAGCAGGTCGGCGTCGTAGACGTACCCGCCGTTGACGACGGCGAGGCCCTGGGCCGCCGCGACGGGCGCGATGCGGCGGAACTCCTCGACGCTCGACGTGTAGAGCAGGCGGGCCTGCGGGTGCGCCTCCGCGAGGTCGGCGAGCGTCCCCGTCCCCGCGGTCGTCTCGAACGGCAGCACGCGCGCCGCGACGTCGAGCATCTCGTCGTCGGTGAGCGCGAGCGCCCGGACCGCGAGGTGGTGGGTCTCCAGGAAGCGGCGCGCGAGGACGGTGTCCGTCGCGAGCGTCTCGAGCAGCCACCGGCGGACCTGCGCTCCGAGCGCGTCCCGGGTCGCGAGCAGGACCTCGTCCTCGTACAGGCCCTCGCGCGACGCGGTCGGCCGCAGCACGGACGCGTCGAGGACGCAGCGGACGAAGAACGCCCACGGGGGCAGGAGGTCGTCGACGGCGCTGCCGAGCAGCATGCGCTTGAGGTAGACGCGGTGCCGCGCCGTGGTCGTCGGCGCGACCGCGGCGGGCAGCACGTACCCGACGCCGGACAGCCCCGCGAGGGGCAGGTCGAGGTCGATCCGGGCGAGCGGGCCGAAGCCCAGCGTCCGCTCGGCGTAGGCCGTCAGCGCCGCGTCGCGCGCGGCGGGCGTCGGGTGCGCGGCACGCCAGGGCAGCTCGTCGCCGCTCAGCCGGCGCAGCACGACGGGCGCGTCCGCGCCGACCGGGGCCGCGTCGTCGAGACGCGTCTCGACGAGCAGCTCGACGGGCAGGAGCGAGCCGAAGTCCTGCGCGAGCGCGACCACGGTCTCGGGCGCGAGCCAGTGCTCGGTGTCCCGGCGCGGACGCAGGCGCACGACGCTCCCCGGCTCCGCGGGCGCGTCCGGGTCGTCCGGGCCCAGCTCGACGAGCTCGTACCGCCCGTCGGCGCGGCCCCGCCAGCGCACCGGCGCGACCGGGGCGCCCGACGGGCTCGGGCGGGCCGAGCGCGAGACGAGCTCGATCTCGTCGGCGACCATGAACGCCGAGAGCAGCCCGATGCCGAACTGGCCCAGGAACTCCTCGCGGCCCGAGCCCAGCTCGACGTCGCGCTTGGAGCTGCGACCGATGGTCGCGAGCAGCTCCTGCGCCTCGTCGCGGGTCAGGCCCACGCCCGAGTCGTGCACCTCGAGACCGCCGTCCGGGAGCGGGCGCAGCAGGATGCGGCTCGGTGCCTCCGAGCCCTCCAGCGCGACCCGCGCCGTGATCGCGTCGACCCCGTTCTGCAGGAGCTCGCGCAGGTAGACGCGCGGGCTGGAGTACAGGTGCCGGGCGAGGAGGTCCACGACGCCCCGCAGGTCGACCTGGAACGCCGCCGTCGCCTCCCCGCCCGGGGCCGTGCCGTGCGGGGAGACCCCGCCGTCGGTGCGCTCGTGCGCCGCGCTCACCGCGCGTCGACGTCGGGGCCGTCGGCGACGACGGCCTGCGCCGCGGTGTCGGGGAAGCGCTCGTCGAGCGCGTCGAAGAACTGCAGGCCCGTGAACAGGCCGCACTCGACGAGCTGGCCGAGCTGGTCGTCCGCCGCGCCGAACTCGAGGTCGGTCGCGACCTCGGTGTACACGGCGACCTGGTCGTCCTCGACGCGCGTGTAGACCTTGGGCCAGATCTTGTCGCGGTTGAACTCGTTGGCGACGAGCACGACCTGCGCCTCCGCGGCGGCGGGCAGCGTCCGGTTCCACCGGCCGCGGACCTGCAGGATCTCCTGCTTCTCGCCCATGAGGAAGAAGAAGAACACCTTGCCGTCCCAGTTGCCGCCGAGGTCCCCGTCGGAGTCGACGAAGTACCGCCAGTCGCGGCTCTTGAGGAACGCCTCGACCCGCTCGCGCGTCACCGGCGCGTTCTGGCTGGTCGGGGCGGCGTCCGGCTTGGTGAAGAAACCCATGTGCTCGAGTCCTTGTCGTCGGTGCGTGCGTCCGTGCGCCGCCCGCGGGAGGGCGGGTCGGGGCACGCGACGGGGTCGGTGGCGGGCCCGCGAGCAGGCGGACCGTCCACCGGACACACTACGCATCACCGCCCACACGACCCAGGCCCGGGCGACCCGGCCGGTACCGTTGCGCGGGTGAAGACCGAGCCCGACCCGACCGGCGCGCAGCACGGCGACGACCCGTACGGCCGCCGCGTCGTCGTCGCCGTCGTGGGACCGACCGCCACGGGCAAGTCGGACCTCGCCCTCGACCTGGCCGAGCGGCTGTCCGTGCCCGGCGCGCCGGCGGAGATCGTCAACGCCGACGCGTACCAGCTCTACCGCGGCATGGACGTCGGCACCGCGAAGGTCCCCGTCGACGAGCGCCGCGGCGTGCGCCACCACCTCCTCGACGTGCTCGACCCCGTCGAGGACGCGTCGGTCGCGCGCTACCAGGAGGAGGCCCGCCGGACGCTCGACGAGATCGCCGCGCGCGGGGCGCGCGCCGTCGTCGTGGGCGGGTCGGGCCTCTACGTGCGCGCCCTCCTCGACGACATGCGGTTCCCCGGCACCGACCCCGCCGTGCGCGCGGCGCTCGAGGCGCGTGCCGAGACGGAGGGGACGCGCGCGCTGCACGACGAGCTCGCCCGGCGCGACCCCGCGGCGGCCGCGAGCATCGGCCCCGCCAACACGCGACGGGTCGTCCGCGCCCTGGAGGTCATGGAGCTCACGGGTGAGCCCTTCACCGCGAACCTCCCGCGGCAGGTCTACGTGCGCCCGACCGTCCAGCTCGGCCTCGACTGCGACCGCGCGGTGCTCGACGCGCGCGTCGCGGGCCGGGTCGAGCGGATGTGGGCGCAGGGGCTCGTCGACGAGGTGCGCCGGGTGGAGGCGCGGGGGATGGGCCGGACCGCGCGTCGCGCCGTCGGGTACGCCGAGGTGCTGGCCGCGCTCCACGGCGAGACGACCGAGGACGCCGCGCGCGAGGCCGTCACCGCCAACACGCGCCGCCTCGCGCGCAAGCAGATGGGCTGGTTCGGGCGCGACCCCCGCGTGCGCTGGCTCGACGCGCAGTCCCCGACGCGCGTCGAGGACGCGCTCGCGCTCGTCGCCGTGGCCGACGAGCACGCCGCCGCGTCCGCCCGGGGCGAGGCCGTCGGGCCGGACGAAGCGGACGGCGCCGCACCGGTGCGCCGTAGTCTGGGCTCATGATGCGCACCCGCTTCACCAAGGGCCACGGGACCCGCAACGACTTCGTGCTGCTCGCGGACACGACGGGCGAGCTCGACCTCACGCCCGAGCTCGTGCGCGCGCTCGCGGACCGCCGCGGCGGGATCGGTGGCGACGGCGTCATCCGCCTCGTCCCGACCGCGCTCGTGCCCGAGTCGCGCGAGGTGCTCGCGGAGGACCCGCACGCCATCTGGTTCATGGACTACCGCAACGCCGACGGCTCCGTCGCCGAGATGTGCGGCAACGGCGTGCGCGTGTTCGCCGCGTTCGCCGAGCGGCTCGGGCTCGTGAGCTTCGCGGGCGGGAACGAGGTCCCCGTCGGGACGCGCGCGGGCGTCAAGCGCGTGCGCAAGGAGGACGACGGCTGGTTCGCGGTCGACATGGGCCCGTGGTTCCTCCCCGGCGGCCGGCCCGCGCTGCACGACGGCTACGACGCGACCGTCGTCGTCCGCGGCTGGGAGGTCCCGCGCCCCGCGCTGAGCGTCGACCTCGGCAACCCGCACACGGTGCTCGCCGTCGCGCGCGAGGACGTGCTGGCACACGCGGACCTCACCCAGGCGCCGGTCGTCGAGCCGCACCCGGCGCACGGGACGAACGTCGAGCTCGTGGTGCCGCTGGGTGAGACGACGGCGGACGACGGAACCCTCGTCGGTCGCGTGCGCATGCGCGTCCACGAGCGCGGCGTCGGGGAGACGCCGTCGTGCGGCACCGGTGCGTGCGCCGCGGCGCTCGCGGTCCGGGTCTGGGGCGGCCCGGACGCGCCGGACACCTGGCTCGTCGACGTCCCGGGCGGGACGGTGCGCGTGCGGGCGCTCGAGGGCGACCGCGTCGAGCTCGCGGGACCCGCCGAGCTCGTCTACTCGGGCGAGGTGGACCTGGCGGCGTTCCTGCCCGCGCTCGCGGCGTCGGCCCCCGACGACGGCGTCGACGGCGACGGCGACGGCGCCGACGCCGCCACGACGGCGGACGACCACGAGGCCGAGCCCGTCGCGACCGAGGACGACCGCGCGCCGGTCTGACGGTCGGGCTCAGCCCGGGGCCACGACCTCCAGCACCCGGAACCCCTTCGCGCTCGCGGCGCGCTCGACGACCGCGCCCTGCAGGTGCGGCGGCAGCGCCTCGGCGAGCCACCGCTGGAGCGAGTCCGACCCGAGGTTGCGCTGCACGACGAGGTGCGCGCTCGCGCCCGGCGCGAGGCGCGGGAGCCAGTGCAGCAGCATCGCGTGCAGGACGTCCTTGCCGACCCGGATCGGCGGGTTCGACCACAGCGCGGCGAACGCGACGTCGTCGGGCACGTCGTCCGGCACGACCGCACGGACGTTCGTCAGGCCGAGCCGCTCCGCGTTGCGCCGCACGAGGTCGAGCGCGCGCTCGTTGACGTCGACGGCCCACACGGTCGCGCCCGGAGCTTCCAGGGCCATCGTGAGGGCGACCGGGCCCCAGCCGCAGCCGAGGTCGAGGACGTGCGCGGCGTCGCCGTCGGACCCGCCGTCCGCGCGGGCGGACCGGGCCGCCACGACGTCGTCGAGCGGTGGGGTGGTGCGGAGCAGGACCTGCGTGCCGAGGTCGAGGCGCCCGGGGGAGAAGACGCCGGACGCGACCTCCACCTCGACGTCACGTCCCGCAAGGCGCACGGAGATCGTGCGGCGCTCGGCGGGGGACGCCGGCTTCGCGGTGAAGTAGTGGTCCTGCGTGCTGTCGTGCGCAGGGTCGACGGCGGGGTCCTGGTCCTCGGTCACGTCGGCCGATCCTACGCGGACCGGCACGCGGACGACGGCGGCCGGCTCCGTCCGCGCAGGGCTCACCGGCTTATCCGCTGGCCCCGGGACGATTTCCCGTGCCACGCTTGTTGTGTCACCAGGGCGCACGCGCGCCTCTTCCCGACGAAAGGCGGCACATGAGCGCTACCCCGGCAAACTCACCGGCGAACCCCACCCCGGCTCAGGACGAGCCGACCGGCGCGACGCGGGACATCGCGAGCGACGTCGTGGCGCGGGTGCTCGCTCGGGCCGGGACGGCGCGCGCCGAGGGCGGCACGGTCCACGCACGGCACGACGGCGAGCAGCTCGAGCTCGAGGAGCGCAGCGCGCTGCGCCGCGTGGTCGGCCTGTCGACCGAGCTCGAGGACGTCACCGAGGTCGAGTACCGGCAGCTGCGCCTCGAGAAGGTCGTGCTCGTCGGGCTGTGGAGCCCCGGCTCCGACCCGCGCGAGGACGGCGCCCCCACGTCCGCGGAGGAGGCCGAGATCTCGCTGCGCGAGCTCGCGGCCCTCGCCGAGACGGCGGGCTCCCAGGTGCTCGACGGCGTGATCCAGCGCCGCGCGAAGCCCGACCCGGGCACGTACCTGGGCTCCGGCAAGGCAGCCGAGCTGGCCGACGTCGTCGCCGCCAGCGGAGCCGACACGGTCGTGATCGACGGCGAGCTCGCGCCCTCCCAGCGGCGTGCGCTCGAGGACATCGTCAAGGTCAAGGTGATCGACCGGACCGCCCTGATCCTCGACATCTTCGCCCAGCACGCGAAGTCCCGGGAGGGCAAGGCGCAGGTCGAGCTCGCCCAGCTCGAGTACCTCCTCCCGCGCCTGCGCGGGTGGGGCGAGTCGATGTCCCGGCAGGCCGGTGGTCAGGTCGGCGGGGCGGGCGCGGGCATGGGCTCGCGTGGTCCGGGTGAGACGAAGATCGAGCTGGACCGCCGCCGCATCCGCAACCGCATGGCCAAGCTGCGCCGGGAGATCCAGGCGATGGCCCCGGGCCGCGAGACCAAGCGCGCGTCGCGCAAGCGGCACGCGGTCCCGTCCGTCGCGATCGCGGGCTACACGAACGCGGGCAAGTCGAGCCTGCTCAACGCCATCACGGGCGCGGGCGTGCTCGTCGAGAACGCCCTGTTCGCGACGCTCGACCCCACGGTGCGCCGCACGCGCACCGAGGACGGTCGCGTGTACACGCTCGCCGACACCGTCGGGTTCGTCCGCGCGCTGCCGCACCAGCTCGTCGAGGCGTTCCGGTCGACGCTCGAGGAGGTCGGCGACGCCGACCTGCTGCTCCACGTGGTGGACGCGTCGCACCCCGACCCGGAGGGCCAGATCGCGGCGGTGCGCCACGTCCTGGCCGACATCCCGGGCGTGGAGGACGTGCCCGAGGTGATCGTCCTCAACAAGGCCGACGTCGCGGACCCCGAGACGATCGCGCGGATCCGGCTGCGCGAGCGGCGCACGGTGGTGGTCTCGGCGCACACGGGCGAGGGGATCGAGCACCTGCGCGAGCTCATCGCGCACGAGCTGCCCCGCCCGGACGTCGAGATCGACGTCGTCGTCCCCTACCACCGCGGCGACCTCGTGCACCGGGTCCACACCGAGGGCGAGATCGACCACGAGGAGCACACGCCCGAGGGCACGCTGCTGCGCGGTCGCGTCGCCCAGGCGCTCGCGACCGAGCTCGTCGGGGCCTCGGCCCAGGGCTGACCGGCCCGCACCGGACCTCGGCCCGACGCTCTCCACGGCCCCGTGCGGCTCCTGCCGCACGGGGCCGTGCCGTGCCCGGCGCCGTCGTCCACAGGGCCTCCGCCCCGTGGGTGACCGACCGTAGACTCGGCGGGTGCCCCCCTCCACGCGACCTGCCCCCGACCGCGTCGACGCCGAGGGGCCGGGGACGACGGCCGGCACCGCGGGAGGCGACGTGCCCGACGTCGACGCGCTGCTCGACGTCGCCGTCACGCGGCTGGGCGGCGCGCGGCGCGACGGCCAGCACGCGATGGTACGCGCGGTCACCGACGCGATCGAGGGGTCGGAGCACCTCGTGGTGCAGGCGGGCACGGGCACGGGCAAGTCGCTCGGGTACCTCGTGCCCGCGGTGCGGCACGCGGTGGCGACCGACGAGCGGGTGATCGTCTCGACCGCGACGCTGGCGCTCCAGCGCCAGGTCATCACGCGCGACCTCCCGCTCGTCGCCGACGCCGTCGCTGACCGCCTCCCGCGCCCCGCGACGATCGCGCTCCTCAAGGGCTGGCACAACTACCTGTGCGTCCACAAGATCGCGGGCGGGTACCCGGCCGACGAGCCGACGCTGTTCGACCTGCCGGGCGAGTCCGCGGGCGCCGCCGACCACCCCGCCGCACGCGGCGGGACCAGCGCCGCGGCGCTCGGCGAGCAGGTCGTGCGCCTGCGCGAGTGGGCCGACGAGACGTCGACCGGGGACCGGGACGACCTCGTGCCGGGGGTGAGCGACAAGGCGTGGCGGCAGGTCTCGGTCACGGCGCTCGAGTGCCTCGGCCAGCGGTGCCCCCTGCTCGCCGAGTGCTTCCCCGAGAAGGCGCGCGCGACGGCACGGGAGGCCGACGTCGTGGTGACCAACCACGCGATGCTCGGCATCGCCGCGATGGGCTCGCCCGGCGTGCTGCCCGAGCACGACGTGCTCGTCGTCGACGAGGCGCACGAGCTCGCCGACCGGGTGACCGCGGCGGCGACGGTCGACCTCTCCGTCCCGGCGATCGAGAGCGCGGCCCGCCTCGCGCGGCGGCACGGGGGCGTCACGACGGACGCGCTGGACGCGGCCTCGGCCGCGTTCGGCACGGTCGTCGGAGCGCTGCCCGCCGAGCGGTTCCCGGACGGGCTGCCCGAGGGCGCGCGCTCCGCCGTCGCCGCCGTGCGCGACGCCGCGCGCGAGGTGCTCTCGACGCTCAAGCCCGAGACCGGGGTCACCAAGCCGGCCCAGCCCGACTCCGGCCTGAAGATGGCGCAGTCGACCATGCTGCAGCTCTTCGAGGTCGCCGAGCGCATGGCCGCGGACCCGACCGGGCACGACGTGCTCTGGTGCTCCCGGCCCGGCGAGGGCGGTTGGTCGGCCGACCGGTTCGGGGAGGGCGCGAGCCGCCTGCACGCCGCCCCGCTGGGCGTCGCGGGCCTCATCCGCACGCACCTGCTCGCCGAGCGCACCGGGGTCTTCACCTCGGCGACGCTCGCGCTCGGCGGGAGCTTCGACGCCGTCGCGCGCACCTTCGGGCTCGGCGGCGGCGAGAGCGGGGACGCCGACGCGCCGCGGTGGCGCGGGCTCGACGTCGGCAGCCCGTTCGACTACGCGCGGCAGGGCATCCTCTACGTCGCCAAGCGGCTGCCGACGCCCGGCCGCGAGGCGTCCACGGAGCACCAGCTCGACGAGATCGCCGCGCTCGTGGAAGCGGCGGGCGGCCGCACGCTCGGCCTGTTCTCGTCGCGTCGCGCCGCGGTGGCCGCTGCGGAGGCGATGCGCGAGCGGCTCGACGTGCCGATCCTGTGCCAGGGCGACGACCAGCTCCCCACGCTCGTGCGCGAGTTCGCCGACGACCCGGCGACGTGCCTGTTCGGCACGCTGTCGCTGTGGCAGGGCGTCGACGTCCCGGGGCCGTCGTGCCATCTCGTGCTCATCGACCGGATCCCGTTCCCGCGCCCGGACGACCCGGTGAAGTCGGCGCGGGCCCGTGCCGTCGAGGCCGCGGGCGGCAACGGGTTCATGCAGGTCTCGGCGACGCACGCCGCGCTCCTGCTGGCGCAGGGCGCCGGTCGGCTCGTCCGGTCGACGGCGGACCGTGGCGTGGTCGCGGTCCTCGACCCGCGCCTCGTGACCGCGCGCTACGGGACGTTCCTCACGCGGTCCATGCCGGGGTTCTGGCAGACGACGGACCGTGACGTCGCCACCGCTGCGCTCCGGCGCCTCACCGCTCTAGGCTGAGTCCTTTCCCGCGAGCATCAGGGAACCCAGCGAACTTCACGGAGGCGACATGACGACGAGCACGTCCCCGCACGGCACGGGCGACGCGACCACGGGCGGGCCGGGAGGGGGAGCGCGGACGACCAAGCTGGCGATCGTCGGCGCGGGCGCCGTCGGGTCGACGCTGGCCTACGCGGCCCTCATGCGCGGGGCCGCGCGCACGGTCGCGCTCCTGGACGTGAACCGGGCGAAGGTCGAGGCGGAGGTGCTCGACCTCCAGCACGGCATCCAGTTCATGCCGATGGCCCGCGTCGAGGGGTCGGACGACGTCGCGGTGTGCGCAGGGGCCGACGTGGTCGTCGTGACGGCCGGGGCCAAGCAGAAGCCCGGCCAGACGCGGCTCGACCTCGCCGAGGGCACGATCGGCCTCATGCGCACGATCCTTCCCGGGCTGGTGGAGGTCGCCCCGGACGCGGTCTACGTCATGGTGACGAACCCGGTCGACATCGTCACGTACGCGGCGCTCAAGTTCTCGGGGCTGCCACCGTCGCAGCTCTTCGGCAGCGGGACGGTGCTCGACTCGTCGCGCCTGCGCTTCCTCGTGGCCCAGCACTGCGGCGTGGCGGTGCAGAACGTCCACGCGTACATCGCCGGCGAGCACGGCGACAGCGAGATCCCGCTATGGAGCTCGGCGACCATCGGCGGCGTGCCGCTCCTCGAGTGGCCGGGACTCGGTGGCCGTGGCCCGCTGACCGAGGCGGTGCGCGACGACATCGCGCGCGAGGTCGTGCAGTCGGCCTATCGGATCATCGAGGGCAAGGGGGCGACGAACTACGCCGTCGGGCTCGCGGGCACGCGCATCATCGAGGCCGTGCTCGACGACGAGCACCGCATCCTGCCCGTCTCGACGCTGCTCGACGGCGCGTACGGGCTCGACGACGTGTGCCTCTCGCTGCCCACGCTCGTCGACCGTCGCGGCGCCAGCGAGCGGGTCGAGGTGCCGCTGGCCGCGGCAGAGCTCGCCGGGCTGCGCTCGTCCGCGGAGTCGCTGCGGGGCGTCGCCCGGCGCTTCGGCCTCTGACCCACCGGGCCCGCCGACGGGGTCCGCGCACCGCGAGAGCCGGGTGGTCGACGACCACCCGGCTCTCGCCGTGCTCGGTGACTGTGACTGTGACGGGGACGACGACGGGGACCGGACCCCGTGCGCTCAGAGGCTGCGCAGGACGGAGACGACGCGCCCGAGGACCTGGGCGTCGTCGCCCGGGATCGGGTCGTACGCCGCGTTGTGCGGCATGAGCCAGACGCGACCGTCCGCGCGGCGCAGGGACTTCACCGTGGCCTCGCCGTCGATCATCGCCGCGACGATCTCGCCGTTCTCCGCCACGGGCTGGCGGCGTACGACGACCCAGTCGCCGTCGCAGATCGCGGCGTCGACCATCGAGTCGCCCTGCACCCGCAGGAGGAAGAGCTCGCCCTCGCCGACGAGCTGGCGGGGCAGCGGGAAGACGTCCTCGACGACCTGCTCCGCGAGGATCGGGCCGCCGGCGGCGATGCGGCCGACCACCGGGACGTACGACGGCGCCGGGTGCGCCTCGTCGTACGCGGGCTCGGTCGCGGAGCCCGCCGCCGTGAGCGGGGTGGCGCGGCGCGCGTCGTCCGGTTGAACGACCTCGATCGCGCGGGGGCGGTTCGGGTCGCGCCGCAGGAACCCCTTGCGCTCGAGCGTCGTGAGCTGGTGCTTCACCGACGACGGGCTCGTCAGGCCCACGGCCTCGCCGATCTCCCGCATGCTCGGCGGGTAGCCGCGCTGCTCGACGCACGCGCGGATGGTCTCGAGCACGAGGCGCTGCCGCGGCGTGAGCCCGTCACCTCCCGCCGACCCGTCCGGGAGCTCGCGCACCTCGGCGAGCCCCCGTGCCCTGTCCGTGCCTCGTCCCGCCATGGTCGCTCCGCCTTCGTCCGTCGCGGCCGCCGACGCCTCCCGGGCCTGCAGCCTCCCCTCCCCGGCGCGTGCGCTCCGGGACCTCGGTCGCCCCTCCGGGTCCGAGCGGACATGTCCGGCGAACCGACCTGACCCCAGGCTAGGGGAGGTTGCGACACGAATCAAACACCTGTTCGAGCATGTCTCGACTCCGTGGGTCGTTCGTGATAGACCTTCGTACAGGTGTTCTACGTACACGTGTTCGACCGGTCCGGGTCGGCGCGGAGGCGAAGGGCTCGCGGCGTCCGATCGACCGGGGAAGGCGATCGGGCCCGCGGGCCGGGACGGAGCAGGGATGGATGCGATGACGATCTCGACGGTCGGGCCCCTCGGCCCTGGGGCAGGGCGAGCGGGGGAGCGGCCGCTGCGGCTCACGCGGCGGGGCCGCGTGGTCCTCGTGCTCCTGGCCGCCGTGGTCCTGCTGCTCGCCGCACGGGTGGGCGTCGCCGTCGCGAGCGGTCCGGGAGAGCCTCTGGAGGTCCGGGTCCACGTCGTGAGTTCGGGCGAGACCCTCTGGGAGCTCGCGCAGGGCGTGGCGGCCCCGGGCGAGGACCTGCGCGACGTCGTGAGCGGGCTCGCCGAGCTCAACGGGCTCTCGTCGTCGGGCCTCCAGGCCGGTCAGAGGATCCTCCTGCCGACATCCGCCTGACGCCGAGCCCCGCGGTCTCAGGGGGCCGGTGCGGTGTGACGCAGGACGGTGCGGTGTGACGCAGGACACGGGAGGAAACGGCTCCGCACGGTGCGCAGGGGTTGCGGTGGCATTTAGGTCACCCTAAGTTAGTGTCACCTCACAACGCCGGCTGGGGGGCTGGGCGGACGAGGCGAGGAGCACGCGGTCCACCGCGACTCCTGTGCACGTCACCGCGCGTGAGGCGAGTCACGCGCGAGATGGGGACGGGGGCGTCCCGACGGGGGCGGTCGAACACGACCGCCCCCGTTCTGCCGTCCACGCGCCCCGGTGCGGCTGCCCGCGCGCCGCCGCGTCACCGCGCGCGAGCCGCCGGCGTCGGAGGCGTGTTGCACCGTCCTGCCGCGACGGCATACGTTCGTCGCGCCGACCTGTCGGCGCGAACCCGCGGAGGAGCCCGCCATGCACTGCCCGTTCTGCCGCCACGCGGACTCCCGCGTCGTCGACTCGCGCACCTCGGACGACGGCGCGTCGATCCGTCGGCGCCGTCAGTGCCCCGAGTGCAACCGCCGATTCACGACGATCGAGACCGCGAGCCTGTCCGTGGTCAAGCGCTCCGGCGTGACGGAGCCCTTCTCGCGCGAGAAGATCGTCAACGGCGTGCGCAAGGCCTGTCAGGGGCGGCCCGTCAACGAGGACGACCTGGCGGTGCTCGCGCAGCGCGTCGAGGAGACCATCCGGGCGAGCGGCAGCGCCGAGCTCGACGCGTACGAGATCGGGCTCGCGATCCTCGGGCCGCTGCGCGAGCTCGACGAGGTCGCCTACCTGCGCTTCGCGAGCGTCTACCAGGCGTTCGACTCGCTCGAGGACTTCGAGAGCGCGATCACCTCGCTGCGCGTCGAGCGCGAGGAGCGCGAGACGGCCGCGGCGCGGGCCGAGGAGGGCTCGGGCAGCACCGCTGCGGACGCCGACGTGCGCGAGCACACCGCACCGCACGCCTGAGGCGTCGCGCGCAAGGTCACGTCGCGGCGCCGTGCGCGAGGTCACGTGGTGCCCCCGGCGGAGGGCCCGGGTCGTCGACGTTCGCCCGGCGGGCCTACAGGTCGCTGGACCGCGACGCCCAGATGTTGATGCCGGTGTCCGCGGGCAGCGCGTCGACGGCGGCGAGCTCCTCGGCGGAGAGCGGCGGCGCGTCGAGCGCGGCGAGGTTCTCGTCGAGCTGTCGCGTCGAGCTCGCGCCGAGCAGCACGGAGGTGACCCGCTCGTCCCGCATCGCCCAGAGGATCGCCGTCGTGGCGAGGCTGCGCCCGTGGGCGCGGGCGAGGTCGTCGAGCCGGCGGACGTGGTCGAGGTTCGCCTCCGAGAGGAATGCCGGTCGCAGCGGCCCCCCGCGCGCCGCGCGCGAGTCGTCCGGGACCCCGTGCAGGTACCGGTCGGTGAGCATCCCCTGGGCGAGCGGCGAGAAGGCGACGACGCCGAGTCCCTCGGCGCCGGCGACGTCGAGCACGGACGCGCCTGCGGGGTCGTGCGGGTCGGGCTCCTCGACCCACCGGTTGAGCATCGAGTACGACACCTGGGTCACGACGAGGTCGACGCCCACCTGCTCCGCGACCTGCAGCGCCTCCCGGGTGCGGCGCGCCGAGTAGGACGAGATGCCCGCGTACCGCGCGCGCCCCGAACGGACCGCGGTGGCGAGCGCGCCGACGGTCTCCTCGAGCGGCGTCGTCGGGTCGAAGCGGTGGGAGTAGAAGATGTCGACGTGGTCGAGCCCGAGGCGACGCAGCGAGGCGTCGAGCGAGGAGAGCAGGTACTTGCGCGAGCCGCCCTCGCCGTAGGGACCGGGCCCCATGCGGTAGCCGGCCTTGGTCGTCACGACGAGCTCGTCGCGCACGGGCCGCAGCTCGCGCGCGAGGAGGTGCCCCAGCGACTCCTCGGCCGCTCCGCCCGGCGGGCCGTAGTTGTTCGCGAGGTCGAGGTGGGTCACCCCGCGGTCGACCGCGTGCAGCACGATCTCGCGCTGCGTCGCCCGCGGGTCGGCGTCGCCGAAGTTCTGCCACAGACCCAGCGACACCGCCGGCAGCGCCAGCCCGGAACGGCCGAGACGGCGGTGCGGCAGCGGGGCGTGGTCCGCGGACGACGCCGCGGAGGGGCCGGCGGCGGGGGCGGTGGAGGAGTCGGTCGGCACGGGGCCGACGCTACCGGACGCCACCCGACCGTCCCTCGGGGAGCGGCTGACCGGCGGACAAATCAGGTGGCGTCCGGCGTCGGGGTGCGGGAGGCTGGTCGAGGTGCCCGCACCGTCGGGCCGACCGCAGTGCACGACCGAGTTCCCCCATCGACGAGGAGACCGCCATGGCGTCCGACCAGCAGCGATCCGCTGCAGACACCGCACCGACCGACGAGGCCAAGGCGAAGTTCCGGGAGGCGCTCGACCGGAAGAACGCCGCACGCCACCGCACGGCCGACGGCGAGTCCAACACCGGGGCGGTGCACGGGTCCGAGACCGTGGGCCCGGTCCAGCGCACGTTCCGCCGCAAGTCGGGCTGACCGCCGGTCCGGCTCAGCGCTCGTCGTCCGGTCGCCCCGTCGGGGTGGCCGGACGACGCACGTCCGGGGCGACGACGGTCGCTAGGCTTCCGAACGGGCGAAGCGTCGCCCGGTCAGCTCGCGGACCTCGATGACGACCCACTCCTCGGTCGGCACGTCGACGACGGGGACGAGCGGGGCCGCGTCCGCCAGGACGGCGTCGACCTCGTGCTCGGAGCGCACCCGGCGCGCGGTGCCGCGGGCGACGACGCTCCAGGCCCCGTCGTCGTCGACGTGGTCCCACTCGAGCGCGACCCGCTCGTTGGTCGCGAGGGTCGCGAGCTTGGTCCCCGGCACGGTGCGGAACGCGAGCGTGCGCCCGTGCGCGCGGACGGTCACGGGGTAGATGTCCGGCTCGCCCCGCACGCTCACGGCGAGGCGTGCGACGTGGGTCCCCTCCACGAGGTCCCACGACGCGTCCGCGTCGAGGATCTGCGGCCCGTCGTGCGTGTATCCGGTCATGCCTCATCGTGGCACCGCCGAGCGCGGGGCGCTCAGCGGCGAAGGTCATGCCGCCCGAGGACCTTCGCCGCGTGCGCCGGGGCCACCGGTGCACGCGGCGAAGGCGCTCGTGGTGAGCGTCAGTCGAGGACGCGCAGGGCGATCGTCTGCTCCATCGCGGCGAGCGCCTCGATGACGGCGGGCTCGACGCGCGAGCCGACGTCCGTGACGACGTAGCCGATCTCGCCACGCGTGGCGAGGAGCTGACCCTCGATGTTCGTGCCGTGCTCCGCGAGGGTCGCGTTGACGGCCGCGAGGACGCCCGGCGTGTTCCGGTGCAGGTGCGTGATGCGCGTGATCCCGGTCGTCTGCTCGAGCGCGAGGTTCGGCACGTTGACGCTGAGCGTCGTCGAGCCCGTCGTGAGGTAGTCGCGCAGCTTGGCCGAGACGAACTGGCCGATCGCCTCCTGCGCCTCCTCGGTGGAGCCGCCGATGTGCGGCGTGAGGATGACGTTCGGCAGGCCGCGCAGCTCGGAGTCGAACGCGTCGCCCTTGCGCTTGGGCTCCTGCGGGAACACGTCGACGGCGGCACCGGAGACGCGGCCCTCCTCGATCGCCTCGCGCAGCGCGCCGTAGTCCACGACGAACCCGCGCGACAGGTTGAGGAAGATCGAGCCCTGCCGCATGCGGGCGAACTGCTTGGCGCCGAACAGCCCGGCGTTGCCCTGGCGGCCGTCGACGTGCAGCGTGACGACGTCCGCCTGCTCCAGCAGCTCGTCGAGCGTGTCCATGCGTCGCGCGTTGCCGAGCGCGAGCTTCTCCGCCGTGTCGTAGAAGACCACGGACATGCCGAGGTTCTCGGCCACGACCGAGAGCTGGGTGCCGATGTTGCCGTAGCCCACGATGCCGAGCGTGCGGCCGCGGACCTCGTGCGCGCCCTCGGCCGACTTGTCCCAGCGGCCCTCGTGCAGCGCGCGGTCGCGCTCGGTGAGGCGGCGCGTGAGCGCGATGATCTCGGCGAGCGCGAGCTCGACGACGGAGCGCGTGTTCTGGAACGGGGCGTTGAACACGGCGACGCCCTGCGACGCGGCGGAGCGCAGGTCGATCTGGTTCGTGCCGATGCAGAACGCGCCGAGCGCCACCAGGTCGGGGGCGTTCTCGAGCACGTTCGCGGTGACGTTCGTCTTGGACCGGATCCCGAGGAGGTGGACCCCGTCGAGGGCCTCGATCAGCTCGGACTCGTCGAGGGCGCCGGAACGGACGGTGACGTCGATGCCCGCCGCCTCGAGGTTCGAGGCAGCGAGGGGGTGCAGGTTTTCAAGGAGGAGGGCGCGTAGCACGCTCCCATGGTGCGCCCGGTCCGTGGTCCGGACCAAACGGGTCTTGACACTCGGGACGAGGTGAACGGCCGACCTGCGCCGTCCGGGTCGGAGGGTCAGGGTGCGACGCGCGCCCCGTCCTCCGCGACCGTGCTCGTCGGCGCGTCCGTCGTCGAGCCCGCCTCCTCGCCCGGTCCCGTCCCGGTCACGCCGGCCGGGAGCGCGCGGGCGTGCACGACGACGAGGCGCTGGGTCGGGCGGGTCATGGCGACGTAGAGGTCCGAGGCGCCGGACGGGCCGGTCGCGACCTCGGCGGGCTCCACGAGCACGACGGCGTCGAACTCGAGCCCCTTCACCTGCACCGGGTCCAGGACCGTGAGCGGGGCGTCCGGGCCCGCGTCCTCGAGACCGAGGGCGGCGCGCAGGGCGGGCGTCGCGTGCGCCGCGGCGACGACGGCGACCCGCCCCGACTCCGCGGCGACGAACTCCGCGCGCGCCGCGTCGGCCTCGGCGCGGACCTGGGCGGGGAGGCCGGCGGGCGTCGCCTCGACGACGCGCAGCGCGTCCTCCACGTCGCGCGCGGACGTGAGCGGCGAGACCGGCAGCCCCGCGGCGAGGGCCGCCCGGCGGGCGGCGTCGGCCACGGAGGCGGGGGTCCGGTAGTTGACGGTCAGCTCCGCGAGGCGCCACGCGTCACGGAAGACCGGGTCGAGCATGCCCTTCCACGAGCGCGCCCCCGCGAGCGACGACGTCTGCGCGACGTCGCCGACGACGGTGAACGAGCGCGTCGGGCACCGGCGCACGAGCATGCGCCACGCCATGGCCGACAGCTCCTGCGCCTCGTCGACCACGACGTGACCGTAGGTCCACGTGCGGTCCTGCGCGGCGCGCTCCGCGGTGGTCAGGCGCGGGCCGCTCGCGGAGAAGCGCTCGGCGAGCACGTCCGCGCCGACGATCCCGCCGCCGGCCCCGGACGACTCGAGCACCTGCCGCGCGTACTCGAGGTCCTGCGCGCGCTGCGCCGCCCGTGCGGCGGCCTCGGCCCGCTCCGCCTGGTCGTCCTCGCCGAGGAGCTCGGCGGCCTCGTCGAGGAGCGGGACGTCGGCGGGCGTCCACGGCGAGCCCTTCGGCCGTTCCAGCAGGCGCCGGTCGGCGGGCGAGAGCTCGGGTGCCGCCTCCGCGAGCCGGTGCGGCTTGGTCCACAGGTCCTCGACGAGGCGCTCCGGCGTGAGAGGGAGCCACGCGAGGTTGAGCGCGACGCGCACGTCGCGGTGCGAGCGCAGGTCCTCGAGCGCGAGCGCGCGGTCCTCGCCGACGAGCGGCTCGCCGAGCTGGCGCCCGTACTGGTCGACGAGGCGCGAGAGCATCTCGCGGACGAACGTGACGCGCGCGAGGTTGTGCGGCTTGTGGGTGCGCCGCGCCTTCGCGATGGCGTCGCGGACGTCGCGGCGCCGGATCAGCAGGTCGTGGCCGTCGAGGCGCACGGGGACGTCCGCCGCGGGCACGCGCTCGCGCGCCCGCACCGCGCGTCGCACCGCGCGGGCCATGACCGCCCGGCCCTTGACGCGCGCGACGCGGGGGTCCTCCGCGCCGTCGGCCACGACGCCCGGCAGGAGGTCGGCGATCGTCGTGCTGACGACCCCGGTCTCGCCGAGCGACGGCAGCACCTGGTCGATGTAGCGCAGGAACGAGTGGCTCGGGCCGACGAGGAGGACGCCCGAGCGCTCGAGGAGCCGCCGGTGCGCGTAGAGGAGGTAGGCGGCGCGGTGCAGCGCGACGGCGGTCTTGCCCGTGCCCGGCCCGCCCTGCACGACGAGCGCGCCGGCCAGCCCGGACCGGATGATCGCGTCCTGCTCCGCCTGGATCGTCGCGACGATGTCGCCCATGCGCCCGGTACGGCCCGCCGCCATCGCGGCGAGGAGCGCGCCCTCGCCCGAGAGCGTGGTCCCGGTGACGGCCTCGGGCGCGTCCAGGTCCAGGAGCTCGTCCTCGAGGCCCGTCACGTCGCGCCCGCGGGTCACCAGGTGCCGCCGCCGGACGACGCCGTCGGGGTGGGCCGCCGTCGCGCGGTAGAACGACTGCGCCGCGGGCGCGCGCCAGTCGGTGAGGAGGCTCGTGTGCTCGGCGTCGGTCAGGCCGATGCGCCCGACGTAGCGGCGCGTGCCGTCGTCCAGGTCGAGGCGGCCGAACGCGAGCCGGTCCTCGACCGCGTCGAGCTGCGCGACGCGGTCCTCGTACAGCGTCGCGAACGCGTCGCGCTCGCTCCGGTTCTGCGGCGAGCCCGACGGCCCGGACCGGCGGACGGCGTCGAGCCGCGCGCGGGCGGCGGCGCGCAGCTCGTCGAGGCGTGCGTAGAGGGTGTCCACGACCTCCTGCTCGAGCCGGAGTTCGTCGTTGCGTCCCACGCTGTCCCTTCCCTCGGCCGGGCGTCGCGTCCGGGCGCGCGCCCGTGACACGGCCGTCCATTATGGCGCACCGGCGCCGGGACCCGGACCGCGCCTCGGCGCGTCCCGTGCCCGTGACCGGGCCGGACGCGCGGCTGACGCTAGGATCGTGGGCCATGGCGACCAGAGGGGAGCGGGCGTCGTGACCGGGACCGACCGTCAGGTCCCCGCGCGGCCCTCGGCGCGGGGCGACGAGGCCGACGCGCGCGACCAGGTGCTGTCCGAGCGCGCTGTCCTCGCACCGACCGACGAGCTGCGCATCCTCCTCGTCGAGGACGACGACGGCGACGCGATCCTCGTCGAGGAGCTGCTGGCGGACGGCAACCTCACGGTCGACCTCCACCGCGCGACGACGCTCGACGCCGCGCTCGAGATGCTCGTCTCCTGGCACGTCGACTGCGTCCTGCTGGACCTCGGTCTGCCCGACTCGGTCGGGCTGTCGGCGGTCGAGCGGGTGCGGACCGGCACCCACCCGCCCGCCCTGGTGGTCCTCACGGGGCACTCGGGCATCGACCTCGGCGTCCAGGCCGTCGCCGCCGGCGCCGACGACTACCTGGTGAAGGGCGAGGTCGACGGCGACCTCCTGGGCCGGTCGGTGCGCTACGCCGTGCAGCGGCGCATGTCCGTCGAGCAGCAGCGCGCGCTGTACCGCAGCGAGGTCCGGGCGGCCGAGACCGCGCGACTCGAGCGCGCGCTCCTGCCCACGCCGCTCGTCCAGGACGACCGGCTCGACGTCATGGTGGGCTACGTCCCCGGCGGCAACGGCCTCCTGGGCGGCGACTTCTTCGACGCGGTCGAGCGGCCGGACGGGACCGTCCTGTGCATCATCGGCGACGTCGCGGGCCACGGTCCCGACGAGGCCGCGCTCGGCGCGACGCTGCGCACGGCGTGGCGCACCATCGTGCTCTCGGACACCCAGCCGGAGGGCATCCTCCCGCTCCTGGAGCGCGTCCTCGTGCCCGAGCGCGCCCGCCCCGAGGTCTTCGTCACGCTGTGCCAGGTCGTGGTCTCCGCGGACCGCCGCCGCGCGGAGGTGTACCTCGCCGGGCACCTCGCGCCGCTCCTGCTGCGCGACACCGCGACCGAGATCACGCCCACCGCGCGCGGTCGCGCGCTCGGCATCCCCGTGCAGGGCGGGTGGGCGTCGCAGTCCGTCGACCTCGGGGAACGCTGGGCTCTCATGCTCTACACGGACGGGCTCGTCGAGGCGACCGTCGCGGGGCCGGGTGGCGTGGCCGGGCCGCGCACCCGCCCGGAGCGGGTCGGCGTCGACGGGTTGCGCCGCGCGGTCGACAGCGCGCTCGAGCAGGGCGTCGAGGGGGTCGTGGAGCGCGTCTTCCGCCGCGTGCGCGACCTGCACGGCGGCCCGCTGGCCGACGACGCCGCCCTCCTCGTGCTCGGCTGGGGCGGGGACGAGGGCACCCCCGGCGAGCGCACGGCGACTCTCGCCGACTCCGACGAGTGGGCCCGGTGACGCGCCCGGTGGGCGAGACGGCCGTCGCGGGGCGCGCCGGGCGCCGGCGTGCCCCGACCCTGCGCCGCCGCCTCGGGTGGGCGCTCGTCGTCGCGGGCGTGATCCTCCTCGGCGTCCTCGCGACGTCGGCCATCGCGCTCTCGCGCGTGCTCACCATCCAGAGCGAGGTCACCGGGCCGTTCTTCGACGCGGTGACCGAGGCGGACGCCGCGTACGTGGGCCTGCTCGACGCCGAGGTCGCGGTCCGCGCGTACGTCGCGACCGGCGACGACACCGCACTCGAGGCCTACACCCGCGCGGTGGGGACGGACGCCGAGGGCGTCGTCCCGGACCGCACCCTCGTCGACCGCCTCGGGTTCGACGCCGAGCTCGCGGCGCTGGCCGGGCAGTCTGACGCCTCCGTGCGGGCCTGGGTCACCGACTACGCCGAGCCGGCCATCGCGACCACCGAGGACGACGGGCCGGGGCGGGTGCGCGCCGTCGACCAGGCCCACGGCGCCGAGCTGTTCGCGGCCGCGCGGGCCGACACCGCGCGGTACGTCGACGCGCTCCGGGCCGAGCGCGTGGAGCGGCTCGACGCGCTCGAACGGTGGAGCCGGGCGCTCTTCGGGAGCGTCCTCGTCCTGGTCGGCTCGGCGCTCGCGGTCGGGATCATCCTCTGGGTGTGCCTCAAGCGCTGGGTGACCGAGCCGATGGCCGAGCTGGCGCACCGGGTGCGGCTCGTGAGCTCCGGGAGCCTCGACGAGCCGGTCGTGACCTCCGGTCCGGCGGAGATCGCCGACCTCGCGCAGGACGTCGAGCACATGCGCGTCGAGCTCGTGAACCAGGTCGCGGAGATCAAGTCGTCCCACGAGGACGCCGCCCGCTCGCACGAGCTCCTCGCCGAGCAGGCGCGCGAGCTCGAGCGGTCGAACCGCGACCTCGAGCAGTTCGCCTACGTCGCGTCCCACGACCTCCAGGAGCCGCTGCGCAAGGTCGCGAGCTTCACGCAGCTCCTCAAGAAGCGGTACGGCGGCGAGCTCGACGACCGCGCGGACCAGTACATCGACTTCGCGGTCGACGGCGCCAAGCGCATGCAGCGGCTCATCCAGGACCTGCTCGGCTTCTCCCGCGTGGGCCGGACGGGCAACGAGCGCGTCGACGTGGACCTCGAGCGGGAGCTCGAGGGCGTGCTCGAGGACCTGTCCGAGAAGGTCGCGGAGACGGGGGCGAGCATCACGCACGACCCGCTGCCCGTCGTCGTCGGCGAGCGGGCGCTCCTGCACCAGCTCCTGGCCAACCTCGTGGGCAACGCGCTGAAGTTCCGGGACCCGGACCGGCCGCCGGCGGTGCACCTGGGGGTGCTCGCGCGCGACACGCACTGGGAGATCTCCGTCGAGGACAACGGGATCGGGATCGACCCGCAGTACGCGGAGCGCGTGTTCGTCATCTTCCAGCGTCTGCACGCGAAGGACGTGTACGAGGGGACCGGCATCGGCCTCGCGCTGTGCAAGCGCATCGTCGAGTACCACGGCGGCCGGATCTGGATCGAGCCGCGCGAGGGCGGGACGACGATCCGCTTCACGCTCGCCCACGCGTACGTGCACGCGCAGGTCGGCTACGCTCGCTCCGACCCCGACGGCGCGGAGCAGGTCACCCCTGCCCGCGCGCGTCACGACGACGAGGAGAGCCCCGCATGAGCCACGGCAGCAAGCCGATCGACGTCCTCCTGGTCGAGGACGACCCCGGCGACGTGCTCATGACGCGCGAGGCGTTCGAGGACCACAAGGTGACGAACCGCCTCTCGGTGGTCTCCGACGGTGTGAGCGCGCTGCAGTTCCTGCGCAAGGAGGGCGAGCACGCGGGCGCCCCGACGCCGGACCTCATCCTCCTCGACCTCAACCTGCCCCGGATGGACGGGCGCGAGGTCCTCGCCGAGCTCAAGGCGGACGAGGCGCTGCGCAAGATCCCGGTCGTCGTCCTGACGACGTCGGAGGCCGAGGAGGACGTCGTGCGCAGCTACTCGCTGCACGCCAACGCGTACGTCACCAAGCCCGTCGACTTCGACCGCTTCATCGACGTCGTGCGCCAGATCGACGACTTCTTCGTCTCGGTGGTGCGCCTGCCCGGTCGCTGACCTGGGCACGGGCCCGGGACGGGCCACTGCGGGACCGCCGGTCCGGGAAGAACCGCGGGACGAGCCGTGTTGTCCTCGTCAGGCCCGCCGCGCCGTCGGCAGCGCACGGGCGAAGGACGTCACGAGGAGGATGCATGCTGGACCCTCGCGGGATCTACGAGCTCGACGAGCAGGCGGTGGCACGCCTGTGGCCCACGCCGCCCGAGCCGGGCGCCGGGCCCGTGCTGCTGCACGCCGTCGCGGGGTTCGTCGACGCGGGCAGCGCGGGCGCGGTGGCGGTCGACCACCTGCTGGAGATCGGCGAGGTCACCCGGGTGGTGACGTTCGACGTCGACCAGCTCCTCGACTACCGCTCCAAGCGCGCCACGATGACCTTCAGCACCGACCGCTGGTCCGACTACGACGAGCCGCACCTGGTGATCGACCACGTGCGCGACGCCGAGGGGACGGGGTTCCTGCTGCTGCACGGCGCCGAGCCGGACGTGCAGTGGGAGCGCGTGGTCGCGGCGGTGCGCGACGTCGTCGAGCGCCTCGGGGTGTCGCTCACGGTCGGCTTCCACGGCATCCCCATGGGGATCCCGCACACGCGTCCGCTCTCGGTCACGGCGCACGCGACCCGGCCCGAGCTGCTCGGCGAGCACACGTCGTGGTTCGGCACCGTGAAGGTCCCGGCGAGCCTCGCCGCGCTGCTGGAGCTGCGGCTCGGCCGCGCCGAGCACGACGCGCTCGGCGTCACCGTGCACGTGCCGCACTACCTCGCGCAGTCGTCGTACCCGCCCGCGGCGGTGGTCGCGCTCGAGCACGTGCAGCGCGTCACGGGCCTGGACCTCGCGACGAGCGGGCTCGCGGAGGCGGTGCAGGAGGCGAAGACGGAGGTCGAGCGTCAGGTGCGTGACTCCGAGGAGGTCGCCGCCGTCGTGCGCGCGCTCGAGGAGCAGTACGACGCGTTCGCGCGCTCCGTCGGTCGGACGAGCCTGCTCGCCGAGTCCGCGCCGATCCCGACGGCTGACGAGCTCGGGGCGGAGTTCGAGCGCTTCCTCGCCCAGCAGTCGGGCGACTGAGCCGCGGCTCGCCCCGACCCGCCCCGGTCCGCCGACCGGGGCGGAATGTGCCGAAAAATCATCACGAGAGGTGGCGAGTTCCGTGGCGGACCAGACGTGGTCCATGCCACACTGTGACCCGTTGCAGTGACGTACTTGCGCACGACCCGGTGCAGGGCCGGTACGTGGGTCCGCCCGGCGGGGTGGTCCGGCGTCGGGCCCGCCGGCCGCACACGGCCGGGCGCCGGCGAAGGACGTGGGACATGGCATTGCGGCGTACGGGGGTGGACGAAGGGTCCGCTCGCTGATGTCCCCGGACGGACAGAAGGTCAGAGGAAGAGCATGGCGCAGGGTTCTGTGAAGTGGTTCAACGCCGAGAAGGGCTACGGCTTCATCGCGCAGGACGGCGGCGGTGCCGACGTCTTCGTGCACTACTCGGCGATCGAGTCGAACGGGTACCGCACGCTCGACGAGGCGCAGCGGGTCGAGTTCGAGATCACCCAGGGGCCGAAGGGCCCGCAGGCGGAGAAGGTTCGTCCGCTCTGACGTCCACGACGTCTCGCGGCCGGGCCACCCGGTCGTCGCAGGAGCCGCGTCCCTCGGGCGCGGCTCCTGTCGCGTCTCACGACCCGTCCGCGGCGGTGCCGTCGGCCGACGTCCCCGCGGGGTCGTCGAGCACCGGCGCGGTGCCGACGAACGCGCGGAGCTCGTCGCCCGTGACGACGCGTGCCGGGACGGCGAGCGAGCGGACCGCACGCGCCAGCGTCGTGCTCGACAGGGTCGGCGCACCGGACCCGGCACGGACCGCGGCCAGGACGACGTTGCCGTAGCGCCGGCCCTTGAGCTGCGCGGGCTCGGCGATCGCCGCGACCCGGTCCTCCGCGCAGGCGTTCTCCCCGAACGCGGCTGCGAGCGTCGCGGTCTCGCGGCGTGCCGTCGTGAGCGGCGGTCGGTCGGCGCAGTTGACCAGGTACACCCCGCCGGGGCGCAGGACGCGGTGCACCTCGTCCGCCATGCCGCGCGTCGCGAGGTGGTCGGGCGTGCGGTCGCCGTCGAACACGTCGCGCACGACGACGTCGTACGAGGCGTCGGGAAGGCTCGCCAGCGCGTGCCGTGCGTCGTCGGGACGCAGCCGGAGCCGGGGGGAGCGCGGCAGGTCGAACCAGGTGCGGACCAGCTCGAGCAGGCGGGCGTCGAGGTCGACCCCGAGCTGGGACGAGCCCGGCCGGGTGTGCTCCACCCAGCGCGGCAGGCTGCACCCGGCCGCGCCGAGGTGCAGCGCGCGCAGCGGGCCCGGGGCGAGCTCGTCCACGACGGCCGCCATCTGCTGCATGTACTCGAACGCGAGCATCCCGGGGTCGTCGAGGTCGAGGTAGGAGCTGGGGACGCCGTTGACGTAGAGCGTGACCGCCGACGGGTGGTCGGGGTCGCGCTCGACGTGCGCGGTCCCCGTCGACGTGGGCACGGGCCCGGTCGGGAGGTCGGGGGCCGCGGCCGTGCCACGGCTCCCGGCACCCCGGCGCCGGGACGGTGTGGGTGGCGCGGAGGACCCTGGGGAGCGTCGGGAGGTGCGGCGAGCCATGTGCTCACCGTACGGGCTGGCAGCCACCCGACGTTGACAGGATCGAACAGGTGTTCGATAGTGGAGGAGGAGGTGCGCGATGTCGAACGAAGCAGGCGCGAGGGGGGCGGTCGCCGTCCCCGCCGAGGTCCGTCGGCTGCTGGACCGCGCGGACGCGGAGCTCGTCGCGGCGGCGCTCGCGCAGGACGCGGGCGAGCGCTTCGTGCACGCGCACCTCGGTGCGCTGCGCGCCGCCGCGGCGGTCGTCGCGTTGCGCGCCCGCCCCGTGCGCCGCGGCCGGGCCCGGTCGGTGTGGGACCAGCTCGCGGACGCCGAGCCGTCGCTCGCCGCCTGGTCCGGCTACTTCGCGAGCGGGGCGCGCGTCCGCGCCGCCGTCGACGCGGGTCGGTTCGACGCCGTGGACCCGCGCCGCGCCGACGAGCTCGTGGCGTGCGCCGAGGACTTCCGCGACGAGGTCGCGATGCTCGTCGACCCGGCGGCCGGGTTCGTCCGGATGCCCGGCCTGCGGACGGTGGCGTCGTGACCTCGGCGCGGCGCTCGCCGAGCGCCCGGTGAGGCGGCGGTGAGCCGCGGGCCGCGCGCGGTCGTCCGCCGCGACTGGGGCGACGACGAGGAGGGGTGCTCGATCCTCCACGTCGACATGGACGCGTTCTTCGCGTCCGTCGAGCTCGCCCGGCGCCCCCAGCTCGTGGGGCGTCCGGTGATCGTGGGCGGCGCGGAGCGGGGGGTCGTCCTCGCGGCGACGTACGAGGCGCGGGCGTTCGGCGTCCACTCGGCGATGCCGATGGTGACGGCGCGCCGCCTGTGCCCCCAGGCGATCGTCGTGCCCCCGGACCACACGCGGTACCACGAGGTCTCCCGGTCCGTCATGGCGGCGATCGGCGAGATCACGGCGCTCGTGGAGCAGGTGAGCGTCGACGAGGCGTTCCTGGACGTGAGCGGGGCCAGGCGACGGCTCGGGCCCCCGACGCGGATCGCGGCCGAGCTGCGGCGGCGCGTGCGGGCCGAGCACGGCATCACCTGCTCGGTCGGCATCGCGACGAACAAGTTCGTCGCCAAGCTGGCCTCGACGCACGCCAAGCCGGACGGCGTGCTCCTCGTGCCGGCCGCGGCCACGGTCCCGTTCCTGCGGACTCTGCCCGTCGGCGCCCTGTGGGGCGTGGGGGAGCGGACCGAGAGCGCGCTGGCGCAGTGGGGCATCCGCACCGTCGCCGAGCTCGCCGACACGGACGTGGCCTCCCTCCAGGCGGCGGTCGGCAAGGTCGCGGGGGCGCACCTGCACGACCTCGCGTGGGGGCGCGACCCCCGGCCGGTCGAGCCGGAGCGGTCCGAGCGGAGCATCGGCGCCGAGACGACGTTCACCCACGACCTGCGCGACCTCACGGCGGTCCAGGCGCGCGTGCTGGAGCTCGCGGACCGGTGCGCGGGCCGCCTGCGCCACCAGGGTCTCGTCGCCCGCACCGTGAGCGTGAAGGTCCGGACGAGCGACTTCCGCACCGTCACCCGCGCACGGACCCTCGGAGCCCCGACGGACGTCGCGCGCGAGATCTACCTCGTGGCGCGCGAGCTCGTCGCGAGCGTCGACCTCCGGGGCCTGGCCGTGCGGCTCGTGGGAGTCCGCGCCGAGGGGCTCGAACCTCGCGCGGAGGCCGTCGTGCAGCCCACGCTCGAGGAGGCCGTCGAGGAGACGAGCGCGGCGCGACGCCGGGTGGAGGAGGCCGTCGACGCGGTCCGAGGGCGGTTCGGGGTGAGATCCATCGCCATGGGGCCCGCCAGGACCCGCTCGACTACCAACCCCGCGGATGTCGATCTATCCTGAGGGTGACACACGACCACCGTGGAGAAACGGGGTGCTCATGCCTCTGTCTGAGTACGAGCAGCGGGTCTTGGAGCAGATGGAGCGCGCGCTCACCTCGGACGACCCGCGGTTGGCGAACACGCTCCAGGCGCCACGACGACGTTCGGCGCTGCGCTATGTCCTGGCCGGGGTCGGCGTCGTCGGCGGCCTCCTCCTCCTCGTGCTGGGGGCCGCGCTCTCGCAGACCTGGCTCGGGGTGATCGGCTTCGTCCTCATGTTCGGCGGCGTCGTCCTCGTCTTCCAGTCCCCGCGCTCGTCGCGCAAGGGACCGGTCGGGACCGTCGAGGCGGACGGCACCGTCCGCCCGGCCGCGCCGAGCAAGCCGTCGCGCAAGCCGTTCCTCAGCCGACTGGAAGAGCGCTGGGACCGTCGGCGCGAGCAGGACGGTCGCTGAGCGATCCCTCGACCGCGTCGACCGCCGTGTCGACGAGCTCCTGGAGCCGCTCCGGGCGGGTGACCGTCCGCGGCTCCGGGGCGTAGCGCTCGGCCTCCAGAGCCGACGCGAGCCCGGCCACGGCCTCGGCGACGTCCTCGTCACGCGGGTGCTGACCGCGGCGCGCCTGCAGGGCTGCGACGACGGCGGCGGGGACGCGCCGGGGCGTCGTGGACGTCGGCCACCGCACGTCGAGCGCCCCGAGCCTGTCGGTGAACTCGGCCCACGCGTCCTCGGCGTCCCGCATGCTCTGCGTCTCGGCCCGACGCCGCAGCACCAGCCATAGTGCCCCGCCCATGGCGACCGCGACGAGGAGCGCCACCCCCACGACGAGCGGCCACGGTGCCCCCTCGTCCGCACCGCCGCCGGTCGTCCCGCCGGTGCCCGGCGTCGTGGGGACCGGGCTCGCAGGGGCGGACGGTGCCGCGGTCGTCGCACCAGGGTTCGGCACGTTGCCCGGGTCCTGCAGGCCCCCGGGAGTGACGGCCACGGGCGTCGCCCAGCGCGGCGTCGGACCCGTCTGCTGGGCCGGGGTCGGTTCGAACCGTACCCAGCCCTGGCCCGGGAACCAGAGCTCCGGCCAGGCGTGGGAGTCGCGGCCGGTGACCTGGAAGCTCGAGTCGTCCACGCGCTCGCCGGGCAGGAACCCGACGCCGAGTCGCGCGGGGATCCCGAGGGTCCGCGCCATCATCGTCATCGACGTCGCGAACTGGACGCAGTAGCCCGTGCGGTCCTGGAGGAAGTCCCAGACCGCGTCGCCGGAGTCGCCCGGCGGGACCTCGGTCGAGTACGTGAACTGCGAGACGTCGCGGAAGTAGGTCTGCAGCGCGAGCGCCTGGTCGTAGCGCGTCGGCGCCCCCTCGACCACCGCGGCCGCCAGGTCACGGATGTCCTGCTCGTGCTCGGTCGCCGGGACGTCGAGATAGTTGGGGTCGTCCGGGTCGGCTCCGGTCGCCTCCCGCAGCGACGGCCCGTCGAGCGGCCGGGGGAAGACCGTGAGGTCGTACGCGGTCCCCGCGCTCGTGGGCTGCTCGCCGAGCACCTCGTCGCGGACGTCGTCGTACGACCAGTCGCCGTCGATGCCCACGGCGCGGGGCTCGGTCGGCACGGGGAGCCGGGTGTCCCGCAACGACTCGAGCGTGACGCGCACGGAGGTCGGCTCCTCGACCCCGGCAGGGTCGCTCGGCCACAGCACCTGCTCCGCGCCCTCGATCGGGGTGCCGTCGCGGTCCGCGCCGCGCCGCCAGTTGGTGCCGTCGAACCCCGTGAGGGTGAACACGCGGAGCGGGCCGACCTCGTCGCCGTCGGTGCGGTAGCGCAGGACGACCTCCCCGGAGCGCTCGGCGAGGTCGCGCCGCATGTCGAGGTCGTCCGAGAGGCGCACCGTCTGCCCGGTCGACGAGAAGAGCCGGGACCACGACGCCGACGCGACCTCGGGGAGCGAGGCGCTCGCCGACCCGAGCCCCAGGGCGACGACCGCGACGGCGACCGCCACGACGAGCGCCCCGGCGGCCCGCAGGCCGCCGGCCGCACGGTCCTCCGCCCGTCGTGTGGTCGCGCCGCGCCGCACGGTGCGGTGCGGGTTGTCGACCGCGAGGAGGAGGACCAGCGCGGTCACGGTCACGACGAACGCCAGAGGCGGGATCTCGCCCATGATGACGAGCCCGGGGATCCACAGCGCGAGGAGCGGCAGCGCGACCCCGGCTCCCAGCCGGAGCCCGCCGGCCATGAGGTCGGCGACGAGGAACACGACGACCGCACCCCCGACCGCCATGAGGGCGATCGGGAGGCTCGGGTCGATCGGGGCGACCTCCGCGAGCGTGAGGTCCCGCGCGGTGGAGAGCCGGGACAGGACCCGGTCGACGTTGGAGAGGCCGATGAGGAGGGAGAACCGGTCGGTCGGGCCCCCGTAGAGCCCGAGCAGGGCCCAGAGGCCGACGACGAGCCCCGCGAGCGAGGGGAGCAGCGCGGCCGGCGGGGCGAGGACCTCGCCCCGCGTCGCGTGGCCCCGCTCGAGGGCGTAGCGCGAGATCCCGGTCACGAGCGCCAGGACCGCGACGGTGCGCACGGCCGTGCCGGTCCAGCCGCCCGGTCCGATGACGCTCCCGAGCGCGTAGGTCGACGCGACGACCGCGACGGCGACGAGCCCGCTCGTCGCGAGCACGCGGAGGCCGACGGGGGTCGAGGGGGCCGGTCGGGACGTGGTCATCGTGAGCCCTCCACGAGCAGGGTCCAGGCGTGCTCCAGGGAGACCGACGGGTCGACGAGCGCCGCGTGCCACCCGGTGGACCGCAGGGCGGCCACCGTCTCGAGCGCGTCGGCGTGCTCGGGCGCCCAGGGCCGTGCGCTCACGACGAGCGCGCGGTGCAGGCCGTCACCGGCCATCGCCGCCACGGTGTGCCGGGCGACGGAGCCGAGCGGGCCGAGCACCGCGACGGTGATCTCGCCCGGGCGCCGGTCCCGTCGCAGCGCCTCGGACGTCGCGACGACCGAGCGGTCGGCGTCCGCGACGACGTGGTGCCCGTGCAGGTCGACGGTGGCGTCCAGGAGGTCGGCCGGGCCCTCGCCGGAGCGGTTGACGCGGAAGCCGGTGCCGGACACGACCGGCGCGAGGGACGTCGGGACGAGCCGGACGGGGTGCCCGGCCTGGAGGAGGGACACGCCGATGGACGCCGCGCACTCGACCGCCCACTCGCCGTCGGCGAGCGCGCGCGGGCTCGACGCGGCGAGCTCCGGGTGGGGCAGGAGCCCGCGGTCGAGGAGGACGCTGACGGGCGGCAGGCCCGCGCTCTCGTCCGCGCGGACCATGAGCTGGCCGTGCCGGGCCGCGCTGGCCCAGTGCACGCGCCGCGGGTCGTCGCCGGCGACGTAGTCGCGCAGCACCGAGTCGTCGCTCGACGCGAGCCGGGCGCCCGACGCCGAGCGCTCGTGCTCGCCGAACGCGCGCGACCCGCGGACGGGCAGCTCCACCGTGCGCGGCCACACCGCGACCGCGGTCGGCTCGCCGAGCTCCTGGGTCGCGCTGACCAGGCCGAAGAGGTCGACCCGCGTCGTGAGGAGCGGGCCGAGCGGCCACCGTCCGCGGCGGAGCGGGCGCAGGCGGTAGCGGACCGCGATGTGGTCGCCCACCGTCGCGACCTGCGCGCGCAGGGAGCCCTGGTCGCACAGCTCGTGCGCGGCCTGCTCGCTGATCCGCAGGCGGGCGAGCGTCGTGGCGGTGGACGACGTCGCCCGGGTCGCCGCGACCGTGAGGCGTGCCGTCGTGTACTGCCCGTGCACGGCCGGGTTCGGCTGGACGCGACGCGTCACGTGCAGGGCCCCGCGACCGCGGTCGATGCGTCGGACGGCCATCCAGCACCAGGCGGCACCGACGGCGAGCGCACCGGCGACGCCGAGCCCGACGAGGTCGGGCAGGCCGAGCGTGACGCCCAGGACCACGAGCGCGGCGCCGGCGGCGAGCACCACCGTGCCGCGCCGGGTCAGGCGTGCGCTGGCGAGGCTCCTGCTCCTGCCGCGGAGCCGCGCGAGGAACGACGGGGCGCGCACGTCAGCGTCGCTCGGTCGCGTCCAGGGCGGGGATCGGCGTCTGCGCCACGATCGACGCGACGACGGCCTCGGCGTCCTGGCCCGAGAGCCGGGCCTCGGTCGTGATGACGAGGCGGTGCGCGAGCACCGGGACGGCGAGGTACTGGACGTCGTCGGGGAGCACGTGGTCTCGCCCCGCCATGGCCGCGAGGGACTTCGCCGCGCGCAGGAGCTGGAGCGTCGTGCGGGGCGAGGCCCCGAGCCGCAGGCCGGGGTGCTCGCGCGTCGCGGTGACGAGGGCGAGCACGTACCGCTTGACGGCGGTGGACGCGTAGACGGCGCGCGCCACCTCGGCGAACCGCAGGACGGCGGCACCGGTCGTCACGGGGCTGAGGTGCGCCAGCGGGTTGTCCGACTCCTGCCGGTCGAGCATCCGGAGCTCGGCGTCGACGTCGGGGTAGCCGACGGTCAGCCGGGCCATGAAGCGGTCGCGCTGCGCCTCGGGGAGCGGGTAGGTGCCCTCCATCTCGACGGGGTTCTGCGTCGCGACGACGAGGAACGGGCTCGGCAGCGGGTGGGTGGTCCCGTCGACCGTCGTCTGCCCCTCCTCCATGCACTCGAGGAGCGCCGACTGCGTCTTGGGCGAGGCGCGGTTGATCTCGTCGCCGATCACGATGTTGGAGAAGACCGGTCCGGGACGGAACTCGAACTCGTGGTTCGCCGCGCGGTAGATGTTGACGCCGGTGAGGTCGCTCGGCAGGAGGTCCGGCGTGAACTGGATGCGTCCGACCTTGCAGTCGATCGTGCGGGCCAGCGCCTTGGCGAGCGTCGTCTTGCCGACGCCGGGGACGTCCTCGATGAGGAGGTGACCCTGGGCGAGGAGGACGGCGACGGTGACCGTCACGAGGTCCGGGCGGCCCGTGACGACGGACTCGATGCCGGAGCGGATCCGGCCCGTGGTCTCGACCAGCTCGTCGAGACCGGCGAGGGGGCCGCCCCCGGGCTCGTCGGCGGGCGCGACAGGGGCGATGTCGGGGAGCACGGAGACCTCCGTCGTCGGTGGCGCAGGGCCGCGGACCAGGGAGACCGCGGGTGGGAAGAGCCTAGTGGACCGCCGGCCGTGCGCCGAGCGTCGGCGCGAGGGCCGGACGCGCCGCTGCGGCGCCCGCGCGGCGCGGGGTGTGCCGCCGGGACGCCGACGCGACGCGCCATGGGGAGTGGTCCCCTCCACCGCGCTCCACACCGGCTGACCTGCGGAGATCCTGCGAAGGCGGGTGAAAGCCGGTGGATTCACCGAGAGCGGTGGAGGGAAGTGGAGTACCGTGGAGGAGAAGGGAGCAGGAGAGGAGGTGCCTGGTGCATGTCCGGTTTCGTGGACGACGTGCTCGGCGGTTCCTCCGGCCTGCTCCTGGGCACCTTCACGCCACGGCTGGACGACAAGGGGAGGCTCATCCTCCCCGCGAAGTTCCGGTCGCGGCTCGCACCGGGTCTCGTCATGACGCGGGGGCAGGAGCGTTGTCTGTTCCTGCTGCCGATGGACGAGTTCCGGCGCATGTACGACCAGATCCGGCAGGCGCCGGTGACGAGCAAGCAGGCCCGGGACTACCTGCGCGTCTTCCTCTCGGGGGCGAGCGACGAGATCCCGGACAAGCAGGGACGCGTCTCGATCCCCGCGCCCCTGCGGGCGTACGCGGGGCTCGACCGCGACGTCGCCGTGATCGGCGCCGGCACGCGGGTCGAGATCTGGGACGCGCAGGCGTGGGAGACGTATCTCGCGGAGCAGGAGTCGGCGTACTCCGACACCGCCGAGGAGGTGTTCCCGGACCTGCGCTTCTAGGGTCACGCCCCACGGCTCCCGCACGGTGAGGCCTCCTCCCGCCCGGTCTGGCGCACTTCCCCGGCGCCAGAAAGGACGCGGAGGGAGACCTGACCGTACGGGACCGGCCCGGCGAGCGGCACCGCCGGGCGGCGCGGCCACCACCGACCGGCACGGACCACCAGCGACCAGCACCGACCAGCACGGAGAGGAGACGGACATGACGAGCACCCCCGACGACGCCGCCGAGCGGCACGTCCCGGTCCTCCTCCAGCGGTGCGTCGACCTGCTCGCCCCCGCGCTGGCGGAGCCCGGCGCCGTCCTCGTGGACTGCACGCTCGGCATGGGCGGGCACACCGAGGCGGTCCTCGAGCAGGTCCCGACGGCGCGCGTCGTCGGCATCGACCGCGACCCCGAGGCCATCGCCCGCGCGTCGCGGCGCCTGGAGCGCTTCGGCGACCGGTTCCGCGCGGTGCACGCCGTCTACGACGAGATCGGCGACGTCGTGGCCGACGTCGTCGGCGGGCCGGTGCAGGGCGTGCTCATGGACCTCGGGGTGTCGTCGCTGCAGATCGACGAGGCGGACCGCGGGTTCTCCTACGCGCACGACGCGCCGCTCGACATGCGCATGGACCCGACGACCGGCCAGACCGCCGCCGACGTCCTCAACACCTACGACGAGCGCGCGCTCACCCGGATCCTGCGCGACTACGGCGAGGAGCGGTTCGCGCAGCGCGTCGCCCGGGCGATCGTCCGACGCCGCGAGCAGCGCCCGTGGGAGCGCAGCGCCGAGCTCGTCGAGGTCGTCCGCGGGGCGATCCCCGCGGCGACGCGCACGACGGGCGGGAACCCGGCCAAGCGCACCTTCCAGGCGCTGCGGATCGAGGTGAACGGCGAGCTCGAGGTCCTCGAGCGCGCGGTCCCCGCCGCGGTGGACGTGCTCGCCGTCGGGGGGCGCGTCGTCGTCGAGTCGTACCACTCGCTCGAGGACCGGATCGTCAAGCGCGTGCTGGCTGCGGGGGCGACCGTCAGCGCCCCGCCCGGGCTGCCGGTGGTGCCGGAGGACGACCAGCCCTACCTGCGGCTCCTCACCCGGGGCGCCGAGGAGGCCTCCGAGCAGGAGCGGGAGTCCAACCCGCGCTCCGCGTCCGTCCGGCTCCGCGCCGCCGAGCGCACCCGACCCACGCCGCAGCACCGGCGCCCGACGCACCACCAGACCGACCGACCGCACGACCCGGGGGAGAGGACACGATGAGCGCACAGAGGTCGACCGCCGCCCGCCCGCTCCCGCGCACGGCGCGCCCGGCACCGCGCCCGTCGCTCACGGCGCTGCCGGGCGGCGCGTCCGAGCGCGCGCTCCGCTCGCGCCTCGAGCTCGTCCGCGCGCCGCTGCAGGCGCGGTCCAAGATCCCGTTCCTCGTCGTCTGCATGTCGATCCTCGGTGCCGCGCTCCTGTGTGCTCTCCTGGTGAACACGACGATGGCGCGCAACTCCTACGAGATGTCGGAGCTGCGCCGGGAGGTGAGCCGCGTGGCCCAGGACACGCAGAGCCTGCAGGCGCAGGTCGATGCCCGGAAGACCTCGCTGCCGGACACCGCGGCGTCCCTCGGCATGGTTCCCGCCGAGGACCCCGCGATGCTCCGGCTGTCCGACGGCACGGTCGTCGGCGGCGCGCTGGAGGAGGCCGGGCAGTGACGGGCGACGCCGGAGCAGGACGCGACCGCCGGTCGCACCCCGCGGCGAGCACGCAGCGGTCCCGCCCCGCCCCCACGGCCTCCCGGCCCTCGCCGGGAGGCCGCGCTGGTTCCGGCGGGGGTCGGAAGACCGCGGGCACGAGCACCCGCACCGCGGCGTCCGCCCGTGCGTCGAGGACCACCGTCTCGCGGGCGCCGCGGGGCGCGGGGCGCCCGCCCGCCCGCCCCGCGCGGGGGAGCCGCGAGCCGGGGCGCCCCGAGCGGCGCCAGCGCTGGCTCATCGTCGTCGCGGGCGTCATCACGGCGGTCTTCGTGGGCCAGCTCGTGAACGTGCAGGTGCTCCGCGGGCCGGCGCTCGCGGCGGACGCGCGCGCCGACCGCACGCGCAGCTCGACGCTGCTGGCCCACCGTGGCGACATCACCGACGCCGACGGCGTGGTGCTCGCGACGTCCGTGGACCGGTACACGGTCGCGGCGGACCCGAAGACGATCGCCGACTTCACGCCCCGCACCGCGGACCTCGTCGACGGCGAGCCGCTCGAGGAGGGCGGTGCCGTGGGCGTGGCCAAGCTGCTCGCCCCGATCCTCGGGAGGTCCTCCCCGGAGCTCGCCGCGCAGCTCAACGGGACGTCGCGGTACGTCGTCCTGGCCAAGGACGTCACGCCCGAGGTGCAGCGCCAGATCGCCGACCTGCGGCTCTCCGCCTACGTGCGCACCACCATGACGAGCGAGCGGACGTACCCGGCGGGCACCGTCGCGGGCAACCTCGTGGGCTTCGTCAACGAGGAGCAGGCGGGCGGCGGTGGCGTCGAGGCGTCCTACGACGACGTCCTCGCCGGCGTCTCCGGGTCGCGCGAGTGCGAGGCCGGGCTCGGCGGCCAGGTCATCCCGACCGGCCGGTGCGACGTCGTGGACGCGGTGCCCGGGCGGAACGTGCAGCTCACCGTCGCGCGCGACGTGCAGTGGAAGGCGCAGGACTCCGTGGACCGCGCCGTGAGCGAGACCGGCGCGGAGTACGCGATCGCCGTCGTGCAGGACCTCCGCACGGGCGAGATCCTCGCGCTCGCGGACTCCGGCACCGTGAACCCGAACGACCGCACGACGGACGCCGTGGCGCGGCCGAGCCGTGCGGTGTCGAACGTGTTCGACCCCGGGTCGACGGGCAAGGTCGTCACGATGGCCGCCGCGATCGAGGGCGGGTACGCCGACGCCGCGACGCAGTTCGAGGTGCCGTACCTCTACACGACGCCCAACGGCGAGACCTTCCAGGACTCGCACGAACACCCGGTGGAGCGGCTCACGCTCGCCGGCGTGCTCGCGGAGTCGTCGAACACGGGGACCGTCCAGGTCGGGGAGCGGATCCCGAAGCAGGTGCGCTACGACTACCTGCGCAAGTTCGGGTTCGGCGAACTGTCGGGCGTCGGCCTGCCGGGGGAGTCTGCCGGGATCCTCCACCCTGCCGACGCGTGGGACGGACGCACCGAGTACGCCGTGCTCTTCGGCCAGAGCGTGTCGGTGAACGCGATCCAGGCCACGAGCGTCTTCTCCACGATCGCGAACGGGGGCGTCCGCACGACGCCGAGCGTCGTCGCCGGCACGACCGACGAGCGCGGCGCGTTCGTCCCGGCCGAGCGCCCGGCCCCGGTGCGCGTGGTCTCGCAGGAGACGGCGGACACGGTGCTGCACATGATGGAGTCGGTCGTCGAGGAGGGCACGGGCTCCAGCGCCGCGGTGCCCGGCTACCGGGTCGCCGGGAAGACGGGCACGGCGCAGATGGCGGGCTCCGACGGGAGGCTCTCCTCGATCATGGCCTCTTTCATCGGCGTGGCGCCGGCGGACGACCCGCGCTACACCGTGTCGGTGTTCCTCAAGGACCCCCACTCGTCGATCTTCGGCGGCGTCGTCGCGGCGCCCGTGTTCAGCGAGATCATGGGTTTCACGCTCGAGCACGAGGGCGTGCAGCCGAGCACGGAGCCGTACGTGCCGCTCCCGACGACGTGGTGAACCTCACCCCGTCGGTCGGCCTCGCGCAGCGAGCCCGTCGCCCCGCCCGTGACGGTGTCCGTGGAGGTCCGGTGAAGCCTGGTCCGGTGCGGCGGCCGGGGCGGGACGGCTTGCGAGGGTGGCGGTCCCGGCACGGTAGGTTCTACACGTGACATCCCCGATCGACCGCCTTCGTCCTGCCGCGACCACCCGCCGGTCGGTCGAGGACCTGGCAGCACGGTTCGGCCTCGACGTCCGCGCAGGTGACGGGTCCGGAGGGCCGTCCGCACCGGGCGCCGTCGAGGTGTGGGGGGTCGCCTCCGACGACCGCACGGCGGACGCGGGCGACCTCTTCGTCGCCCTCCCGGGTGCCCGCGCGCACGGGGCGCGCTTCGCTCCCGCCGCCGTCGCGCGCGGGGCGCACGCCGTCCTCACGGACGAGCAAGGCGCGGCGTCGGTGGCCGAGGCGGACCTGGGCGTCCCGGTGCTCGTCGCCGCGGACCCGCGCGCGCTGCTCGGCCCCGTCGCCGCGTGGGTCTACGGCAGCCCGGCGCAGGACCTCACGACGTTCGGCGTGACGGGGACGAACGGCAAGACCACCACCACGTACCTCGTCGACCACGCGCTGCGCGCGCTCGGCTGGAAGGGCGGCCTCATCGGCACGGTGGAGATGCGGTCGGGAGACCGCGTCCTGCCGAGCTGCCTCACGACGCCCGAGGCGGCCGACCTGCAGGCGCTGCTCGCGGCGATGCGCGAGGACACCGTGCGCACCCTCGCGATGGAGGTCTCCTCGCACGCGCTCGCGCTGCACCGGGTCGACGGGCTCGTGTTCGACGTCGTCGGCTTCACGAACCTCAGCCAGGACCACCTCGACTTCCACGGCGACCTGCAGGAGTACTTCGAGGCGAAGGCGCTCCTGTTCACGCCGGAGCACGCCCGCCGCGGCGTCGTCGTCGTCGACGACGCGTGGGGCGAGCGCATGGTCGCGGCGTCCCGCGTCCCGGTCGCGACGCTGCGCGTGAGCCCGCAGGACACGGCGGACGACCAGCCTGCCGCCGACTGGACCGTGCACGACGTCGAGCCGTCGGCGGCGGGGGGCTCCGCGTTCACGCTGCGCCACCGTGACGGGCGGAGCGTGCGCACGACGACGGCCCTGCCCGGTGCGTTCAACGTCGCCAACGCGGCGCTCGCCCTCGCGCTCGTGCTCGAGGCGGGCACGGACCCGCGCGACCTGGAGGCGGCGCTCGAGGCGGCCGGCGGGCTCACCCCGGCGGTCCCGGGTCGCATGGAGCTCGTCTCGCGTCCGCCGCACCGCCCGCGCGTCGTCGTCGACTTCGCCCACAACCCGGACGCGCTCGCGCTCGCGCTCGACGCGCTGCGCCCGACGACGCCCGGTCGCCTGGTCGTCGTGTTCGGCGCCACGGGTGACCGCGACCGCGGAAAGCGGCCCACGATGGGCGGCGTCGCGGTCGAGGGGGCCGACGTCGTCGTCGTGACGGACGACGACCCGCACGGCGAGGACCCCGCCGCGATCCGGGCCGAGGTACTCCCGGGCGCGCACGCCGCGCGCGAGGCGGCGGCCGCCGCGCCCGAGCCGCGCGACGTCGTGGTGCTCGAGGTCGCGCCGCGCGCACGGGCGATCCGCGAGGCGATCGCCGCCGCGGGCCCCGACGACACGGTGCTCGTCGCGGGCCGCGGTCACGAGGTGTGGCAGGAGATCGCCGGCGTCGACCACCCCCTGGACGACCGTGTCGAGGCGCGTGCCGCGCTCGAGGAGCGGGCCGCGGCCGGCGCACCCCACGGAACCCCCGACGACCTGAAGGAGCACCACGCATGATCGAGCTCACTGCGGCGCAGGTGGCCGCAGCGACCGGCGGACGGCTGTCCGCCGACCCGGAGGTGCGGGTCGGGGGGCCCGTCGTCGTCGACTCGCGCCGGGTCGGGCCCGGGTCGCTCTTCGTCGCGCTGCCCGGCGAGCACGTCGACGGCCACGACTACGCGGCCGGGGCCGTCGCCGCCGGCGCGACCCTGGTCCTCGCGGCCCGCGAGCTCGACGTGCCGTGCGTCGTCGTCGACGACGTCCAGACCGCCCTCGGCGAGCTCGCCCGGCACGTGCTCGCGACGCTGCGCGAGCGTGGCGACCTGCGCGTCGTCGCGGTGACCGGCTCGGTGGGCAAGACCACGACCAAGGACCTGCTGGGGCAGCTCCTGCGGCCCGAGGGCGAGACGGTCGTGCCGCGGGGCTCGTTCAACAACGAGATCGGGCTCCCCCTCACCGTGCTCGAGGCGGACGCGTCGACGCGGTTCCTCGTGCTGGAGATGGGGGCGAGCGGCGTCGGCCACCTCACCTACCTGACGCGCATCGCGCCGCCCGACGTCTCGGTGGTCCTCGTCGTGGGCAGCGCCCACCTCGGGGAGTTCGGCGGGATCGAGGCCGTGGCGCGCGCGAAGGCGGAGATCGTCACGGGCCTGGCCCCGGACGGGGTCGCGGTGCTCAACGCCGACGACCTCAGGGTCGCCGCCATGGCCGACGCCGCCCCGGGCGACGTCGTCACGTTCGGCACGATCCCCGCGTCCGACGTGCGCGCCGAGGACCTCGGGATCGACCGGACCGGCCGTGCGTCCTTCACGCTGCGCGTCCGTCCGGGAGCTGCCGGGGACGCGCGGCCGACCGAGGAGACGCACGCGCGCGTGACCCTCGGCCTGGTGGGGGAGCACCACGTGACGAACGCCCTCGCGGCCGCGACGGCGGCGCTGCGCCTCGGTGTCGCGCTGCCGGACGTCGCCGCGCGGCTGTCCGACGCGCGCGCGCTGAGCCCGCACCGGATGCAGGTCACCGAGCGTCCCGACGGCGTGACGGTGATCGACGACTCGTACAACGCCAACCCCGACTCGATGCGGGCGGCGCTCAAGGCGCTGGCCGTCATGGCGGGACGCGACCGGCGATCCGTCGCGGTGCTCGGCGAGATGCTCGAGCTCGGCGAGGACTCGCGCGTCGCTCACGACGACATCGGCCGGCTCGTGGTCCGATTGAACGTCAAGCTGCTCGTCGTGGTCGGCGAGGGTGCCGGCGGGATCCACGACGGTGCGACCCAGGAGGGTTCGTGGGGCGACGAGACGCGGTTCGTCCCCGACGTGGAGGCGGCGTCCGCGCTGCTGCGCGACGAGCTGCGGGAAGGGGACGTCGTGCTCGTGAAGGCCTCGAACGGGTCCGGGCTGTGGCGGCTCGGCGACGAGCTGGCCGCGGCCGGCGCGGACACGTCCGGAGGTGACGGCGCATGATCGCGATCATCGTCGCGGCGGGCGTCTCCCTGCTCGTCGCCCTCTTCGGGACGCCGCTGTTCATCCGGTTCCTCGTCCACCGCAACTACGGGCAGTTCGTCCGCCAGGACGGTCCGACGGCGCACTTCACCAAGCGCGGGACGCCCACCATGGGCGGGGTCGTGATCATCGGGGCGACGCTGCTCGGCTGGGCGATGTCGTACGTCGTCTCCGGGCGGTTCCCGAGCGTGTCCTCGCTGCTCGTGCTCTTCCTCATGACCGGGCTCGGGATCGTCGGGTTCCTCGACGACTTCACGAAGATCCGCAAGCAGCGCAGCCTCGGCCTCACGGCGCGCGCCAAGATCATCGGCCAGGGGGCCGTCGGCATCGCGTTCGCGGTGCTCGCCCTGCAGTTCCCCAACGAGCACGGCCGGACGCCCGCGTCGACGCGCATCTCCTTCCTGCGCGACACGAACCTCGACCTCGCGTTCGCGGGCGCGACGGTCGGGCTGATCCTGTTCGTGATCTGGGCGAACTTCCTCATCACGGCGTGGTCGAACGCGGTGAACCTGACGGACGGCCTCGACGGCCTCGCGACGGGCGTGTCGCTCATCGTGTTCGGCTCGTACGTGCTCGTGGGGATCTGGCAGCTCAACCAGACGTGCCAGCGCCTCGCCTCGGCGGGTCCCAGCTGCTACGAGACGCGAGACCCGCAGGACCTCGCGATCGTCGCCGCGGCGATCGTCGGCGCGTGCTTCGGCTTCCTGTGGTGGAACGCGAGCCCGGCGAAGATCTTCATGGGCGACACCGGCTCGCTCGCCCTCGGCGGCGCGCTCGCCGGCCTGTCGATCCTCACGCGGACCGAGTTCCTCGCGCTCATCATCGGCGGCCTCTTCGTCATCATCGTCCTCTCCGACGTCATCCAGATCGGCTTCTTCAAGATGACCGGTCGGCGCGTGTTCAAGATGGCCCCGCTGCACCACCACTTCGAGCTGTCGGGCTGGGGCGAGGTCACCATCGTGATCCGCTTCTGGCTCATCGCCGGGCTGTTCGCCGCGCTGGGCATCGGGATCTTCTACGCCGAGTGGGTGGTCGGCTAGTGGCACGCGACCGTCACGACCTCGCGGTCCCGCTCGACGCGGCGCGCGTGGTCGTCGCCGGCCTCGGCGTCTCGGGCCGGGCGGCCGCCGCCGCCCTCGCGACCCGGGCCGCCGCCGTCGTCACGCTCGACGACCGCGCCGAGGACGCCGACCTGCGCGCCGCCGACGACGTCGACCTCGCGGCGACCGACCTCGTCGTCGTCTCGCCGGGCTGGCCGCCGAGCCACCCGCTCCTCGTGGCCGCGGCCGAGCGGGGCGTGCCGGTGTGGAGCGAGGTCGAGCTCGCCTGGCGCCTGCGCGTCGACGGTCCGTCCGGGCGCCCGGCGCCCTGGCTCGCCGTGACCGGGACGAACGGCAAGACGACGACCGTCGAGATGCTCGAGACGATCCTGCGGACCGCCGGGCTGCGCGCGGCGGCAGTGGGCAACGTCGGCACGCCGGTGGTCGAGGCGGCGGGCGACCCCACGCTCGACGTGCTCGCCGTGGAGCTCTCGAGCTTCCAGCTCCACTTCACGCACACGACGTCACCCGAGGCGGGTGCCGTGCTCAACGTGGCCCCCGACCACCTCGACTGGCACGGCGGGATCGACGCGTACGCGGCGGACAAGGGCCGGGTCTTCGAGGACGCGCAGGTGGCGTGCGTGTACAACGCCGCGGACCCGCGCACCGAGGCGCTGGTGCGCGAGGCCGACGTGGTCGAGGGCGCGCGCGCCGTCGGCTTCACGCTCGGCGCCCCGACGCGCGGCCAGCTCGGCGTCATCGAGGACGTGCTCGTGGACCGCGCGTTCCACGCGCCCGCGGACGCGCCCGACCGGCACACGCACGCGGCCGAGCTCGCCACGCTGGGCGACCTCGCGCACCTGGCCGGGGCCGACGGCGTCGTGCCCGCGCACGTCGTCGCGAACGCGCTCGCCGCGGCCGCCCTCGCCCGGGCACACGGCGTCCCGGCCGTCGCCGTGCGCGACGGCCTGCGCGCGTTCCGCACGGGCTCGCACCGCATCGAGCAGGTCGCGTCGGTCGACGGCGTCGCGTACGTCGACGACTCCAAGGCGACCAACGCGCACGCCGCCTCCGCGTCGCTCGCGTCGTTCGCGCCCGGGACCGTCGTGTGGGTCGCGGGCGGCCTCGCCAAGGGCGCCTCGTTCGACGAGCTCGTCGCCGCGCGCGCCGACCGGCTGCGGGCCGTGGTCCTCATCGGCGTGGACGCGGAGCCGTTCGCGGGCGCGCTCGCCCGACACGCGCCCGATATCCCGGTCGTGCGGGTCGATCCTGGCGACACTGGGACCGTGATGCCCCGCGCCGTCGACTCCGCCCGCCGCCTCGCGCAGGCCGGCGACACGGTGCTGCTCGCCCCGGCCGGCGCGTCGATGGACCAGTTCCGCTCGTACGCGGCGCGCGGCGACGCGTTCGCCGACGCGGCGCGCGCGCTGCGCCCCGACCACGGGTAGGCCGGCCCGGCCATGACACAGACCGCGAACGGACGAGGGGCGCCGTCGACGCGCACGACCCCTCGCACGGGCGCGGGTCGGAAGTCGGCACGGGGCCGGGCGAAGCCGCCGACCGGTCGTGGGACGCGCCCCCGCACGACCGCCGCCCCGACCGAGCGGCCCTGGCTCGGGCAGTGGAACAGCACCGTGACGAGCTACTACCTCCTGGTCGGGGCGACCGCGTTGCTGACGATCATCGGGCTCGTCATGGTGTTCTCGAGCTCGGCCGTCACGGAGATCGCCGCGGGCAAGTCCCCGTTCAACGCGTTCGCCAAGCAGGCGCAGTTCGTCCTCATCGGGCTTCCGGTGCTCCTGATCGCGACGCGGATCCCGGTCGCGTGGTACCGGCGCCTCGCCTGGCCTGCGCTGGTCGCGGCGGTGGCGCTACAGCTCCTCATCTTCACGCCGCTCGCGAAGAACGTGAACGGCAACACGAACTGGATCGACCTGGGCGCCTTCGACGTGCAGCCGTCGGAGGTCGCCAAGCTCGCCCTCGCGCTGTGGCTCGGCGCGGTGCTCGGGCGCAAGCAGCGGCTGCTCGGGCAGTGGCGCCACGTGCTCGTCCCCGCGGTGCCGGTCGCCGTGGTGGTGATCGGGCTCGTCCTGGCGGGACACGACCTGGGCACGGCCCTCGTGCTCATGGCGCTCGTCGCCGGCGCGTTTTTCGTCTCGGGCGCCGACGGCCGGTTGCTCGCGCTCGGTGCCGGTATCGCCGCGTTCGTCGTGGGCTACGTCTTCATCCTCAACCAGTCGGGCGGCGACCGGCTGGGGCGCATCATGGCCACCTACCGTGAGTGCACGGACACGCTCGGCGAGTGCTACCAGTCCCTGCACGGGCAGTGGGCGCTGGGCACCGGCGGCCTCACGGGCGTCGGCCTCGGGGCGAGCCGCGAGAAGTGGAGCTACCTGCCCGAGGCGCACAACGACTTCATCTTCGCCGTGATCGGCGAGGAGCTGGGCCTCTTCGGCACGCTCCTCGTCCTCGGCCTGTTCGTGATCGTCGGCGTCGCGACGAGCCGGATCATCCGGCGGCACCCGGACCCGTTCGTGAAGATCACGACCGCCGCGATCGCGTGCTGGATCGTCGGGCAGGCCTTCATCAACATCGGCGTCGTGATCGGACTGCTCCCCGTGATCGGCGTCCCGCTGCCGCTCGTCTCCGCGGGCGGCTCCGCGCTCATCATGACCATGGCCGCGCTCGGCGTGCTCATCTCCTTCGCCCGCACCGAGCCCGGCGCGGCGGAGGCGCTGGCGGCGCGGGGGAGCGTCGTGCGGCGCTCGCTCGCGGTCGTCGGCCGGGCGGCGCGGCCCCGGCGCCGGGCGCGATGATCCCCGGTCCCGGGACCGGGCGACGCCCGGCTCCGGCGGCCCACAGCATCAGACCACAGCCAGGACGCGGCACCCGCCGCAAGGAAGGACGACGAGGTACGTGACGACGATCGGTTCGGTGGTGCTCGCAGGCGGCGGGACGGCGGGGCACGTGAACCCGCTCCTGGCAGTGGCGGACGAGCTGCGGGCGCGTGAGCCCGGCGTGGTGGTGACCGCGCTCGGGGTCGCGGGCGGACTGGAGGACGACCTCGTCCCCGCGCGCGGCTACCCGCTGCGGCACGTGCCGCGCGTCCCGCTCCCGCGGCGTCCGAGCGCCGAGTGGGTGAACCTCCCGGGGCGGCTCAAGTCGGCGGTCGACGCGGCGGGCGCCGTGATCGACGAGACGGACGCACGCGTCGTCGTGGGCTTCGGCGGCTACGTCTCGACCCCCGCCTACCTCGCCGCGCGCCGTCGTGACGTCCCGGTGGTGATCCACGAGCAGAACGCGCGCCCCGGGCTCGCCAACCGGCTCGGTGCCCGGTGGGCCGCGCGCGTCGGCGTGACGTTCGAGGGCACGCCGCTCAAGGGCGGCGTGGTGACCGGCCTGCCGCTGCGCCGCGAGATCCAGGACCTCGTGGCCGCCCGCGCGGCCGACGCGATGGCCGTGCGTGCGGACGCCGCGGCGCGGCTCGGGCTCGACCCGGGCCGGCGCACGCTCGTCGTCACGGGCGGGTCGCTCGGGGCGCAGAGCCTCAACGAGGCGGTCTCCGGGGCGGCCGACGCGCTCCTCGGCGCGGGTGCGCAGGTGCTCCACCTGACGGGCAAGGGGAAGGACGCCGCCGTCCGCGACGCGGCCGCGGCCGCCGTCGCGTCGCGCCCCGGCGCGCGGTACGACGTGCGCGAGTACCTCGCCGAGATGCAGCTCGCGCTCGCCGTCGCGGACCTGGTCGTGTGCCGCGCGGGCGCCGGGACGGTGGGCGAGCTCGCGGCGCTGGGCGTCCCCGCCGTGTACGTCCCCCTGCCGATCGGCAACGGCGAGCAGCGGCTCAACGCGGGCCCAGTGGTCGCCGCGGGCGGCGGCCTGCTCGTCGACGACGCGCAGCTCGACGCGGCCTGGGTCGCGCGCGAGGTCCCGGCGCTGCTCGGCGATCCGGGGCGCCTCGACGCGATGGCGAGCGCGGCGGCCGGTGCGGGGGTGCGCGACGGCGCAGCGCGCGTCGCCGACCTCGTCGCGGAGGCGGTCGCCGCCGCCGGCCGGACCGGGACGCGCTCGTGACGGCGCACGGCGCCGCCGGCCCGGTCCCGCTCGAGGAGCTGGGGACCGTCCACCTCGTCGGGGTCGGGGGTGCGGGCATGTCGGTGATCGCCCGGCTCCTCGCCGCCCACGGCGTCCGGGTCCAGGGCTCGGACGCGCGCGAGAGCGAGACGCTCGCCGCGCTCCGGGCCGACGGCGTGCGGGTCTGGGCGGGCCACGACGCCGCCCACGTCGCGGGCGCCGACACCGTGGTGGTCTCGAGCGCGGTCCGCGAGTCGAACCCGGAGCTCTCCGCCGCGCGTGCCGCGGGGCTGCGCGTGCTGCACCGCTCGCAGGCGCTCGCGTCGCTCATGGTGCGCGGCCGCTCGGTCGCGGTCGCCGGCGCGCACGGCAAGACGACGACGTCCGCGATGATCGCGACGGTCCTGCGCGGCGCGGGCCTCGACCCGTCGTTCGCGATCGGCGGCACGGTGCTCACCGCCGACGGTCCCGTCGCCGGGGGCCACCTCGGGTCCGACGTCCTCGTGGCCGAGGCCGACGAGTCCGACGGCTCGTTCCTCAACTACGCGCCCGACGTCGCGGTCGTGACGAACGTGGAGCCGGACCACCTCGACCACTACGGGTCGCGCGCGGCGTTCGAGCAGGCGTTCGTCGACTTCGCGGCGCGGATCGCACCGGGCGGGACGCTCGTCGCGTGCGCGGACGACGCCGGGGCGCGGGCGCTCGCGGCGGCCCACGCCGAGGGCGGGGGCGTGGTCGTCACCTACGGCGCGGCCGCGGACGTCGACGTGCGCGTGTCGGACGTGCGCCCGACCGTCGACGACGGGCGCGCGGGGGTGCGGGCGTCGCTCGCGGGTGCTGTCGGGGGCGCCACGCTCGACGGGCTCGAGCTGGGGCTGCGCGTGCCGGGCCACCACAACGCGCTGAACGCCACGGCGGCGGTCGTGACGGCGGTCGTGCTCGGCGTGGAGCCGGCGACGGCGGTCGCCGCGGCGCACGGCTTCCTCGGCACGGGACGCCGGTTCGAGGCGCGCGGCGAGGTGGGCGGGGTGCGGGTCGTCGACGACTACGCGCACCACCCGACGGAGGTCGCGGCGCTGCTGGCCGCCGCGCGGCCGGTCGCCGCGGGTGGCCGGGTCCTCGTGCTCTTCCAGCCGCACCTCTACTCGCGCACCGCGACGTTCGCGCGCGAGTTCGCGCAGGCGCTGGGGGCCGCGGACGAGGTCGTGGTCACCGGGATCTACGCGGCGCGGGAGGATCCGGACCCGGCCGTGGGACCACGCACGATCACGGACCTGATGGACGCTCCCGGCGTGGTGGTGGCGGCCGTCGAGGACCGGGTCGAGGCCGCGCGCCGCGTCGCGGACGCCGCGCGGCCGGGGGACCTCGTCCTCACGGTTGGAGCCGGCGACGTGACGGAGCTGGGTGCGGTGGTCCTCGCGCGGATCGCCGAGCGGACCGCCGGCGCCGGGGCTCCCGGAGGGGGCGCGGCCTGATGCGCCCGCCGCCCCGGCCCCGACCCGCCGCACCCCGACCGGACCGGTCGGGGGCGGGAGAGCGCGCGGCGCGGCCCGCGGCCCCGGCACGGTCGGGGACGCCGAAGCCGGTCACCCGGGCGCCGGCCGAGGAGACGCCCACCCGGCCCGTCCGCCGCGTGACCTCCTCCGGTCGCGAGCTCGTGCCGTCGACCACCGAGCGACCCCGGGCGGGCGGGCCCGCGACGGGACCGCAGAGCGTCCGAGGGCGGCCGCGGGGTTCCGCGCGGACGCCGACCGCCCCGCGCGGGACGCCGACGGCGCCGGTCGGCGTGGTGTCGCACGGGATGACCGAGCGGCTGGCCGAGCGCGACGCGATGCGCCGGCACCGGGTGCGCACCCGCGTGCTGGGGTGGGTCTCGGGCGCTCTCGTGGTGGCCGCGCTCGTGTGGCTCGCGTTCTTCTCCTCGGTGCTCGGGCTCGACCCGGAGGACGTGACGATCTCGGGGGAGGGCACGGTGATCGACCCGGCCCAGGTCGAGGCCGTGGTCGCGGAGTCCGCCGGGGTGCCGCTGCCGCGGCTCGACACCGTCGCCCTGCGCGAGCGGGTCCTGGCGCTCAACGGCGTCCGCGACGTCGAGATCCGCCGCGCCTGGCCGGCAGGGCTGACCGTGCGGCTCGAGTCGCGCGAGCCCGTGGTCGCGGTCCCGGTGGACGGTGGGTTCGCGCTGCTCGACGCGGACGGCGTGCAGGTGCGGACGGACCCCGCCGTCCCCGACGGCCTGCCGGAGATCGACGCCCCGCTCGATGACCGAGGGGCCAAGGCGCTCGACGCGGCGCTCGTGCTCCTCAACGCGCTGCCGGCCGACCTCCACGCGCAGGTCGCCGAGGTCTCGGCCCCGACGCGGGACGCCGTCCGGATGACCCTGCGCGACGGCGTCGTGGTGGAGTGGGGGAGCGCGGAGGAGGCGGCGCTCAAGGTCCGCGTCCTGCAGACGCTGCGGGCGGTGCCGGAGAACGCGGGCGTGACGCTCTACGACGTCTCGGCACCCACGATGCCGGTGACGCGGTGACCCGCACGGTGGCGTCCCGACCGGGGATCGCCGACACGCGCGAGGCGGTCGTTGATGATGGGCACGTCGACACCTACGGTCGACCCATGAACGACCTGACATAACTATAACCCTCTAGTTGAGGGTGAAGGTTCAGGGCTGACCGATCGAGAGGCATTGACGTGGCAACTCCGCAGAACTACCTAGCAGTGATCAAGGTGGTCGGCATCGGCGGTGGGGGCGTGAACGCCGTCAACCGGATGATCGAGGTCGGCCTCAAGGGCGTCGAGTTCATCGCCATCAACACGGACGCGCAGGCGCTCCTCATGTCGGACGCCGACGTCAAGCTCGACGTCGGCCGCGAGCTGACGCGCGGCCTCGGCGCCGGCGCGGACCCCGAGGTCGGCAAGAAGGCCGCCGAGGACCACGCCGAGGAGATCGAGGACGTGCTGCGCGGCGCGGACATGGTCTTCGTCACCGCGGGCGAGGGCGGCGGCACCGGCACGGGCGGCGCGCCCGTCGTCGCGCGGATCGCTCGCTCGCTCGGTGCGCTCACCGTCGGCGTCGTGACCCGGCCGTTCACGTTCGAGGGTCGTCGCCGCTCCGTCCAGGCGGACCAGGGCATCGAGAACCTCCGCAACGAGGTCGACACCCTCATCGTCATCCCCAACGACCGCCTCCTGTCGATGTCCGACCGCAACGTCAGCGCGCTCCAGGCGTTCCACCAGGCCGACCAGGTGCTGCTCTCCGGTGTGCAGGGCATCACGGACCTCATCACGACGCCCGGCCTCATCAACCTCGACTTCGCCGACGTGAAGTCGGTCATGCAGGGGGCGGGCAGCGCCCTCATGGGCATCGGCAACGCGCGGGGCGACGACCGCGCGGTCCAGGCCGCCGAGATGGCGATCTCGTCGCCGCTCCTGGAGGCCAGCATCGACGGCGCCCACGGCGTGCTCCTGTCGATCCAGGGCGGCTCCGACCTCGGCCTCTTCGAGATCAACGAGGCGGCGCGCCTGGTCCACGAGGCCGCCCACACCGAGGCGAACATCATCTTCGGCGCCGTGATCGACGACGCCCTGGGCGACGAGGTGCGCGTCACCGTCATCGCCGCGGGCTTCGACGGCGGCGCGCCGCAGGTCCGCGGCGACGCCCGCGCGCTCGGCCAGGTGGCCGGGGCGCAGCGCCCGGCGACGAGCGCGATCCCGGTCGTCCCGGCGGCGCGCCCGGTGCCGCCGGCGCCGACGACGGGCGCGCACACGCTGCCCCGCCCGGTGGTGCCGATCCAGCCGGAGGCCGACGACGTGCCCGTCACGCTCGACGGCGGCTCGGGCCCGGTCCCCGTCCAGCCGACGGCCGCCCCGACGTTCACGGTGGTCGGCTCGGGCGACGCGGCGAACCAGAACGCCGACGCGGTGCCGGGCGGCCAGAACGCGGGCGTCGAGGTGCCGCCGCGGATCTTCGACGAGGAGCCCGCGCGCCGCAAGGTCGAGGAGCTCGACGTCCCCGACTTCCTCAAGTGACCCGGTGCTGACCCAGGACCGGGCCCGATGAGCACCCGACCTGCGTCCGACGGGAGGGGCGGCGTCTTCGACGCCACCCCTCCCGTCGTGCTCGAGGTGGACCTCGGTCCCGGCGTGCGTGCCGGGTTCACGACGCGCACGGGCGGAGTCTCGCCGGCGCCGTGGGACTCGCTCAACCTCGGCCTGAACGTGACCGACGACGCGTCGCGCGTCCGGAGCAACCGTGCCCGCGCCGCCGCGTGGCTCGGTGCGCCGGTCGCCTTCTCCTCCCAGGTGCACGGCACGGACGTCGTGCGGCTGGGCTCCCCGCCCCGGGACGCGGACGGCGCGCCCGTCGACTCCGTGGGCGAGGCCGACGCGATGGTCGCGACCGCACCGGGCACGGGGCTCGGCGTGCTCGTGGCCGACTGCGTGCCCGTGCTCCTCGCGGACGCCGACGCGGGTGTCGTCGGGGTCGCCCACGCCGGACGGCGCGGGCTCGCGCACGGCGTCGTCCCGGCGGTCCTCGAGGCGATGCGCGCCGCGGGGGCGCGGGTCGGGGACGTCCGGGCCGCCGTCGGGCCGAGCGCGTGCGGCCGGTGCTACGAGGTCCCCGCGACGATGCGCGACGACGTCGCGCTCGCGCGGCCGGCCACGCGGTCCACGACGTCGTGGGGCACCCCCGCGCTCGACCTGCCGGCCGGCGTGGTGACCGACCTCGTCGCCGCGGGGGTCGAGGACGTCGTGCACGTCGACGCGTGCACGATCGAGGACGACCGGTTCTTCTCGCACCGACGCGCGGCGATCGGCGGGACGACGACCGGTCGCTTCGCCGGTCTGGTCACGCTCTCCGGCGCGTGAGGGCCCCGTCCTCGACCTCCGGGTGAGTTGCGGACGCCGGGCGTGTCGTCCCGGGATCGTCCGACGCCCTCGGTTAGCGTGAACGCACCGGTCCGACGGCCGGTGGACCGACGGATCGATCGAGGACGGAGCAAGGCCCATGGCGGGAGCGCTGCGCAAGACCATGCTGTATCTGGGCCTCGCTGATGATCGCGGCGAGGACGAGCAGGACGAGTACGTCGACGAGCTCGACGAGACGGGGGCGGACGTGTCGCACGACTACCAGGCCCAGGTGACGCCGCTGCACCGCGCGCTCGGACCGCGCGAGGTGCCGCAGACGAGCATGTCGGCCGCCGAGCTGCGCCGGATCACGACGGTCCACCCGCGGTCGTACAACGACGCGCGCGTGATCGGGGAGGCGTTCCGAGGAGGGACGCCCGTGATCATGAACCTGTCGGACATGGACGACGCGGACGCGAAGCGCCTGGTCGACTTCTCCGCCGGTCTGATCTTCGGGCTCCACGGCGCGATCGAGCGCGTCACCAACAAGGTGTTCCTCCTCTCGCCCGAGCACGTGGAGATCACCGGCGAGGAGCAGGCCGCGGCGCCGGCTCCGGGGCGCGCCGGGTTCTACAACCAGAGCTGACGACGTGCGGGGCGCGCAGCGCCCGCCGAGCACGCGCCCCGCGCACGGCAGACGGAGGGACGGACGTGCCGACACGTCCGTCCCTCCGCTGCTGTCCGCCTCGCGGCGCGCGTGTCCCGTGCCCGGTCGCGGGACGCGCGTCTGGCACAGTTGACCCGTGATCTGGGACCTCATCACAGGGATCGTCGGATTCCTGCTCTGGCTCTACCTGCTGCTGCTCGTCGGTCGGCTCGTGTTCGACTGGGTGCAGTTCTTCGCGCGCGACTGGCGGCCGCGAGGCGTGATGCTCGTGCTCGCCGAGGTGATCTACTCGGCGACGGACCCGCCGCTGCGCGCGCTGCGCCGTCTCATCCCGCCGCTCTCGCTGGGGCAGGTGCGCCTCGACCTGGCGTTCATCATCCTCTTCTTCGCGGTGACGATCGCGGCGCAGATCGTGTCGTCGCTCTGAGACGCACGTCACGGGCCGCGCCGCGCCGGGACGACCACGACGGTTCGCTACGTCCGGTTCGCCCCGACCGCGACCGTCCCGACGCCACACCGTCACGTCATCCACACGGGCGCGCGGCGCGCGAACGCACGGCCGCTCCCGGCCCCTCCGGGCAATCTCCGCTACTTTGGACTCTGGTGATCGCGAGGTCGCCCGGACCGACACGCAAACGCTATGAGGTGAACCGATGGCACTGCTCACTGCAGAGGACATCCTGAACAAGAAGTTCTCGGCGACGAAGTTCCGCGAGGGGTACGACGTCGAAGAGGTCGACGACTTCTTGGACGAGGTGGTGAGGACCCTCAACTCCGTGCAGGAGGAGAACGAGGACCTCAAGTCGAAGCTCGCTGCCGCGGAGCGTCGTATCGCCGAGCTCAGCCGGGCCGACGCGTCCAGCGCTGCGGTGCAGCCCGCCGTCGTGGAGGCGCCCAAGGCGCCCGAGCCGGAGCCCGCCCCGGTGGCGCCGATCTCGCAGGCCGTCGTCGCGAAGAACGGCGCGGAGCCGGAGTCGGCGACCGGCATGCTCCAGCTCGCCCAGAAGCTGCACGACGACTACGTGCGCTCGGGCCAGGAGGAGGGTGACCGGCTCATCGCGGAGGCGAAGGAGGAGGGCACGCGCATCGTGCGCGAGGCCGAGGAGACCTCGCACCGCACGCTGTCGCAGCTCGAGCAGGAGCGCTCGCTCCTCGAGCGCAAGATCGACGAGCTGCGCATCTTCGAGCGCGACTACCGCACGCGCCTCAAGAGCTACCTGCAGAACCTGCTGGGCGACCTGGACAACCGGGGCAGCGCCCTCCCGCCGCGCAGCAACGTCGGCGGGGCGAGCCGTACGAGCGACCTCGCTCCCGGCATCTAGCACCTGCGTCGACCGTCCGGCAGCGGCCGGTACGCCTCGCACCTGCGTCTTTCCGTCTCGGCGGTCCGGCGTGGTGTGTTGTGCGTACCGGCCGCTGCGTCTACTCTCGCGTGACTCGAACTTGGAGGGGCGACATGACCAAGCTCACCACCGCGGCCCGCACGGCCGTGCGCGACCGATTCCCGAACCTCGCGAAGGACGTCAAGTCCTTCCCCGTGCGCGACGGGGAGGAGCCCTGGACCCTGCGGGAGGCCGAGGAGCTCGCTGCCGAGCTCCTCTCGGAGAAGGAGCGCCTGGAGGGGGAGCTCGCCTCCGCCGACGAGGAGCTCTCGAACCTCCTGCGCCACTCCGGCGACGGCGCCGGCGACGACCAGGCGGACTCCGGCTCGAGCGCCCTGGAGCGCGAGCAGGAGCTGACCCTCGTCAACAACGTGCGCGACCTCCTCGCGCAGACGTCGCACGCCCTCGACCGCATCGCGGCGGGCACCTACGCGACCTGCGAGGAGACCGGGCTGCCGATCGGCAAGGCACGCCTCCAGGCGTTCCCGCGGGCGAACCTCTCGGTCGAGGCGAAGCAGCGCGCCGAGCGGCGCTGAGCGCCGCGCGCCCGACCGGTCGGGCGGGGTCCGCGCGGAGGCCGGTGCCGACGTGGCAGACTTGCCGCCGATGTCCACCTCCGCGCGCCCCGAGCCCACCGACCCCGCCGACGCCGTGACCGACGCAGATCCCGGCACCGAGACCGGTACCGAGCCCGGCGTCGAGACCGGCGCTGAGACCGGCGTGGAGTCCACCGCGTCCGGCGCCGCCGTGACAACCGCCGGCCGCGGTCCGCGGCGCGTGCTCGTGGTCTGGACGGTCGTCCTCGCCGCCCTCGTCCTCGTGCTCGACCAGCTCACCAAGTGGTGGGCCGAGTCGAGCCTGACGCTCGGCGACGACACGATCCCGCTCCTGGGGTCCTTGCTCGGGCTCCGGCTCATCTACAACCCGGGTGCGGCGCTGTCCATCGCGACGGGGATGACCTGGGTCCTGACGATCGTCGTCGTGGCCGTGGTGGTCGTCATCGTGCGCATGGTGAGCCGGATCGGCTCCCGCGCGTGGGCCGTCGCGCTCGGGCTGCTGCTCGGTGGGGCGCTGGGGAACCTCCTGGACCGGTTCTTCCGGGAGCCGGGCTTCGCGCGGGGCCACGTCGTCGACTTCATCGCGTACGCGAACTGGTTCGTCGGCAACGTCGCGGACATCGCGATCGTCGGCGCCGCGGTGATGATCGCGGTGCTGTCGGTCCTCGGGATCGGGCTCGACGGGACGCGCCACGGCGCGGACGAGAAGCCCGAGGCGGACGCGCAGGGCCCGACGACGGCGCGTGCCGACGGCGAGGAGGAGCAGTGAGTCTCCGCGCGCTCCCGGTCCCGGACGGCCTCGCGGGCGAGCGGGTCGACGCCGGGCTGGCGCGGCTCCTGGGGCTCTCCCGCACGCGGGCGGCGGAGCTCGCCGCGGACGGGGCGGTCCGCCTCGACGGCCGGGAGGTCGGCAAGTCCGACCGGCTCGTCCCCGGCGGGTGGCTCGAGGTCGACGTGCCCGACGCCGCGCCGGCGGCCGTGGAGGTCGTCGCCGAGCCGGTGCCGGGCATGGGCATCGTGCACGACGACGACGACGTCGTGGTGGTCGACAAGCCCGTCGGCGTCGCGGCGCACCCCTCGCCGGGATGGACCGGCCCGACCGTCGTCGGCGCCCTCGCCGCCGCGGGGTACCGCATCTCCACGTCGGGCGCGGCGGAGCGCCAGGGCATCGTGCACCGCCTCGACGTCGGGACCTCGGGCCTCATGGTCGTCGCGAAGAGCGAGGTCGCGTACACGGCGCTCAAGCGCGCCTTCAAGGAGCGCACGGTCGAGAAGGTCTACCACGCGCTCGTCCAGGGGCACCCCGAGCCGACCACGGGGACGATCGACGCGCCCATCGGGCGGCACCCCAGCGCCGACTGGAAGTTCGCGGTCACCGCGGAGGGCAAGCCGTCGGTCACGCACTACGAGGTCCAGGAGATGCTGCCCGCCGCGTCGCTCGTCGAGGTGCACCTCGAGACCGGGCGCACGCACCAGATCCGCGTGCACTTCTCGGCGCTGCGCCACCCGTGCGTCGGCGACCTCACCTACGGCGCCGACCCGGTGCTCGCCTCGCGGGTGGCCCTGACGCGGCAGTGGCTCCACGCGGTGCGCCTCGGGTTCGAGCACCCGACGACCGGGCAGTGGCTCGAGCTGACGAGCGAGTACCCGGAGGACCTCGCGCACGCGCTCGAGGTGCTGCGCGGGGCGTACGCGTGAGCGTCGGCGCCGCCGCCGGGGCCGAGAGCGCCGGCACGGCGCGGCTGGTCGTCGAGCGGGTGGTCGACGACGCCGGCCTGGCCGCGGCGCACGCGCTGCGGCTCGCGGTGTTCGTCGACGAGCAGGGCGTGCCCGTCGAGGAGGAGATCGACGACCTCGACACCGCGCCGACGACGACGCACGTCCTCGTGCGCGACCGCGAGCGGGAGGGCGTGGTCGTCTGCACGGGGCGGCTCCTGACCGACCCGGCGCACCCGGGCGAGGTCCACGTCGGCCGGGTCGCGGTGTCCGCGTCCGCGCGCGGCACCGGCGCGGGCGCCGCGGTGATGCGCGCGCTGGAGGAGGTCGCGCTCGCCGAGCACGCGGCGTCAGGCACCGACGGGCGGCGCGTCGTGCGCGTCCTGCTCTCCGCCCAGGTCCAGGCGGTCGGCTTCTACGAGCGGCTCGGATACACGGTCTTCGGCCCCGTCTACCTCGACGCGGGGATCGACCACCGCGACGCCGGGAAGATCCTCGCGACCGACGTCTGAGGCCCGTCCTCCGGGGTCCGGGCGTCCGTCGCGTGACATGGCGCACGACCCGCCGCGACGTCGCTGGAGTGTCGGTGGTGCGCGCCTAAGATCGGTGCATGCCGACCGCCGCTGAGGACTTTGTCCACCTCCACGTCCACACCGAGTACTCGATGCTGGACGGCGCGGCGCGGATCGGCGACCTGTTCGACGAGGTCGAGCGGCTCGGCCAGAAGGCGATCGCGACGACGGACCACGGCTACGTGTTCGGGGCCTTCGAGTTCTGGTCGCGCGCGCAGGCGAAGGGCATCAAGCCGATCATCGGCGTCGAGGCGTACATCACGCCGGGGACCAGCCGGTTCGACCAGACGCGCGTGCGGTTCGGTCAGCAGGGGCAGGAGTCCGACGACGTCTCGGCGCGCGGCGCGTACACGCACATGACGCTCCTCGCCAAGGACAACGAGGGCCTGCACAACCTGTTCCGGGCGTCGTCGCTGGCGTCGCTGGACGGCCAGATGGGCAAGTGGCCCCGCATGGACCGGGACCTGCTCCAGACCTACGGCAAGGGCCTGATCGCGACGAGCGGCTGCCCGTCGGGGGAGATCCAGACCCGCCTGCGGCTCGGCCAGTGGGACGAGGCCGTGCGGACCGCGGGCGAGCTGCAGGACGTGTTCGGGCGCGAGAACTTCTACGTGGAGCTCATGGACCACGGGCTCGACATCGAGACCCGGGTCACCCAGGACCTGCTGCGCCTCGCGGAGACGATCGGCGCGCGGCTCGTCGCGACGAACGACCTGCACTACGTGCGCGAGGACGACGCGTCGAGCCAGGAGGCGCTGCTCGCGATCAACTCCGGCTCGACGCTCGACGACCCGGACCGGTTCAAGTTCGACGGGACCGGCTACTACGTGAAGTCGGCGGCCGAGATGCGCCGCGTGTTCGCCGAGCTGCCCGAGGCGTGCGACAACACGCTGCTCATCGCCGAGCAGTGCGAGGTGTCGTTCGACACCAAGGCGAACTACATGCCGCGCTTCCCCGTCCCCGACGGCGAGGACGAGACGAGCTGGTTCGTCAAGGAGATCGAGCGGGGGCTGCACCGGCGGTACCCGAACGGGATCCCGGACGCGTCGCGCAAGCAGGCGCAGTACGAGACCGAGGTCATCATCCAGATGGGCTTCCCGGGGTACTTCCTCGTGGTCGCCGACTTCATCAACTGGGCCAAGGAGCAGGGGATCCGGGTCGGGCCGGGCCGTGGCTCGGCCGCCGGGTCGATGGCCTCCTACCTCATGGGCATCACCGAGCTCGACCCGCTCGAGCACGGCCTGATCTTCGAGCGGTTCCTCAACCCCGAGCGCGTGTCGATGCCCGACGTCGACGTCGACTTCGACGAGCGTCGGCGCGGGGAGGTCATCCGGTACGTCACGGAGAAGTACGGGGACGACCGCGTCGCCCAGATCGTCACCTACGGCACGATCAAGGCGAAGCAGGCCCTCAAGGACTCCGCCCGTCTCCTGGGCTTCCCCTTCGCGATGGGCGAGAAGCTCACCAAGGCGATGCCGCCCGCGGTCATGGGCAAGGACATCCCGCTGTCCGGGATCTTCGACCCGAAGCACGAGCGCTACCCCGAGGCGGCGGAGTTCCGTCAGCTCCACGACACCGACCCCGAGGCGCAGCGCGTCGTCGAGCTCGCGCGCGGCATCGAGGGCCTGAAGCGGCAGTGGGGCGTGCACGCGGCGGGCGTCATCATGTCGAGCGACCCGCTCATCGACATCATCCCGATCATGCGCCGCCCGCAGGACGGCGCGGTCATCACGCAGTTCGACTACCCGACGTCCGAGGGCCTCGGGCTCATCAAGATGGACTTCCTGGGGCTGCGCAACCTCACGATCCTCGACGACGCGCTCGAGAACATCGTGATGAACGGCAAGGACCCGATCGAGATCGAGTCGCTCACGCTCGACGACAAGGCGTCCTACGACCTGCTGGCGCGTGGCGACACCCTCGGCGTGTTCCAGCTCGACGGCGGGCCGATGCGCGCGCTGCTGCGGCAGATGAAGCCGGACAAGTTCGACGACCTCTCGGCCGTCATCGCGCTGTACCGCCCGGGTCCCATGGGCATGAACTCGCACACGAACTACGCGCTGCGCAAGAACGGCCTGCAGAAGATCGAGCCGATCCACCCGGAGCTCGAGAAGCCGCTCGCCGAGATCCTGGACGAGACCTACGGGCTCATCGTCTACCAGGAGCAGGTGCAGCGCGCCGCGCAGATCCTCGCCGGGTACTCGCTCGGCCAGGCCGACCTGCTGCGGCGTGCGATGGGCAAGAAGAAGAAGGAGATCCTCGACAAGGAGTTCGTGCCCTTCCAGGCCGGCTGCCGCGAGCGCGGGTACTCCGACGGCGCGATCCAGGCCGTGTGGGACACGCTCGTCCCGTTCGCGGGCTACGCGTTCAACAAGGCGCACTCGGCGGGCTACGGCCTCGTCGCGTACTGGACGGCGTTCCTCAAGGCGAACTACCCGACCGAGTACATGGCGGCGCTCCTGCAGAGCGTGCGGGACGACAAGGACAAGCTCGCCCTGTACCTCAACGAGTGCCGGCGCATGCACATCACGGTGCTGCCGCCCGACGTGAACGACTCGGCGGCCAAGTTCACGGCCGTGGGCAACGACATCCGCTTCGGCCTCACGGGCGTGCGCAACGTCGGGGCGAACGTGGTCGACGCGATCATCCGCACGCGCGAGGAGAAGGGCGCGTTCACGTCGTTCACCGACTTCCTCGACAAGGTGCCGGCCGTCGTCTGCAACAAGCGCACCATCGAGTCGCTCATCAAGGCGGGCGCGTTCGACTCCCTCGGTCACCCGCGGCGCGCGCTGCTCGTCGTGCACGAGCAGGCGGTCGACTCGGTCATCAGCGTCAAGCGCAAGGAGGCCGAGGGGCAGTTCGACCTGTTCGCCGACTTCGGCGGCGACGCCGAGGACGGCATGTCGTTCTCCGTCGACGTGCCCGACCTGCCGGACTGGGACAAGAAGCAGCGGCTCGCGTTCGAGCGCGAGATGCTCGGTCTCTACGTGTCCGACCACCCGCTCTCCGGCCTGGAGCACGTGCTCACGCGGGCGGCCGACACCGGCATCGCGAACCTGCTCGCGGACGAGGGCCGCCCGGACGGGTCGACCGTGGTGATCGCGGGCCTGGTCACGTCGCTCCAGCGCAAGATGAGCAAGAACGGCAACCCGTGGGCGGCGGTGACCATCGAGGACCTCGAGGGCGCCGTGGAGGTCATGTTCTTCGGCGAGACGTACCTGGCCTACTCGACGATCCTCGCCGAGGACCAGGTGGTCGTGCTGCGCGGGCGCGTGCGCCGTCGTGACGACACGATGCAGCTCCAGGCCATGGAGGTGTCGCTGCCCGACATCACGGTGGGCGCGGAGTCGCCGCTCGCCGTGAAGGTGTCCCACACGCGCTGCGTGGAGCCCATCATCGTGCGGCTGCGCGAGGTGCTCGCGACGCACCCCGGCTCGGCCGAGGTCCACGTCCAGGTGCTGGAACCCGGCAAGACGACGGTCGTCCGCGCGGGCGACGGGCTGCGCGTCGAGAAGTCACCGGCGCTGTTCGGCGACCTCAAGGCCCTGCTCGGGCCGTCGTGCCTGGTCGGCTGACGCGGATGACCGAGGCCGTCGACGGGGCCGTGCCCGCGTCGTGGGACGACGGCTCGGCGGCGCACCGGTTCCGGGTCGTGCCCGCGGCCTACGTGCTGCTGCGCCGCGGCGACGAGGTGCTGCTCCAGCTCCGGCAGGGCACCGGGTACTGCGACGGGTTCTGGGCCGCGGCGGCGGCCGGGCACGTCGAGCCGGGGGAGTCGGCGGTGGCGGCCGCCGTGCGCGAGGCGCGGGAGGAGCTCGGCGTCGAGATCGACCCTGCCGACCTGCGACCTCTCACCGCGCTCCACCGCGGCGAGCCCGGCGGTCCGGCGCTCGAGCAGCGTGTCGACTTCTTCTTCACCGCGACGGTGTGGGGCGGTGCCGCAGTGCTCCAGGAGCGGGACAAGGCGGCCGACCTGCGGTGGTTCGGCCTCGACGACCTGCCGGACCGCGTCGTCCCGCACGAGCTGCACGTCCTGCGGGCACTCGCTGGGGGCTCCGTGCCGCCCGTCATGACCTTCGGGTTCGGCGCCTGACCCCGCACGCGCGCAGGGGTCGTCCGGGGACCGGGCGCCGGCCGCGTCCTGCACCGGAGCCCGTAGGCTCGACGCCGTGATGCGCCTCAACCCGGAACAGCTCGTCTTCGTCACCGAACGCCACCTGGCGACCCTCACCACGCTGCGCGCCGACGGCACGCCGCACGTCGTCCCCGTCGCCTTCACGTGGGACGCCGACGCGGGCGTGCTCCGCATCACGACGAACCGCGCGTCGGTCAAGGCCCGCAACGCGCGCCTGCCGGGGGCGGGGGGCGGCGCGCCCCGCGCCGCGGTGTGCCAGGTCGACGGTGGGCGGTGGCTCACGCTCGAGGGCACCATCGAGGTCGTCGAGGACGAGGACGAGGTGGCGGACGCCGTCGCGCGCTACGCCCGCCGGTACCGCCCGCTCGACCACAACCCCGAGCGCGTCGTCCTGCGCCTCACCCCGGACAAGGTGATGGCCTCGACGTACATGGCCTGACGGTCGTTCAGGCGACGGTCGCGCTCTCGGTCCCCTGGGGGTGGTCGACCGAGACGACGTCGCCGCGGTGCAGCTGGCGTCCGCGGCGCGTGTCGACCTCGCCGTTGACGCGGACCTCGCCCTCCGTGACGAGCTCGCGCGCCTCGGCGCCGGACTCGGCGAGGCCGGCGAGCTTGAGGAACTGGCCGAGGCGGATGACGTCGTCGGAGATCTCGACCGGGCGGGCGTCGTCAGGGGAGCTCATGGCTCCCATTGTCCCCGCCGGCGGGCCCCGCCACGACACGGTGTGACGTGGTCCGCCCCGGACGACCGGTGGACGAAACGCCTCGTCGCGGCGGCGCACGGGCTCCTAGACTCGACCCATGATCACCCGCATCGATCTTCGAGGACGTTCCCTGTCCGCCCGCGAGCTCGTCGAGACCCTGCCGCGCGCAGAGCTCGGCGTCGAGGACGCGGCGCATCGGGTCGCCCCGATCATCGAGGCGGTCCGGGCGCGCGGCGCGGACGCGCTGCGCGAGTACGCCGAGCGGTTCGACGGCGTGCGCCCCGTGCACCTGCGCGTCCCGGCCGACGCGCTCGCCGACGCGCTCGCCGCCCTCGACCCGGCCGTCCGGTCGGGCCTGGAGGAGGCGATCCGTCGCGTGCGGCTCGTGCACGCCGCGCAGCGTCCGCAGGACTTCACGGTCGAGATCGCGCCCGGGGCGCAGGTCCGCCAGCGCTGGGTGCCGGTGCGACGCGTCGGGCTCTACGCGCCCGGCGGCCTCGCGGTCTACCCGTCCTCCGTGGTGATGAACGTCGTCGCGGCGCAGGAGGCGGGCGTCCGCAGCCTCGCGGTCGCGTCGCCGCCGCAGAAGGAGAACGACGGCCTGCCGCACCCGACGATCCTCGCGGCGTGCGCGCTGCTCGGCGTCGACGAGGTCTACGCGGTGGGCGGTGCGCAGGCGGTCGCGATGTTCGCCTACGGCGCCGCGGGCAGCGAGCCGCAGGACGGGGACGTGCTGTGCGAGCCGGTCGACGTCGTGACGGGCCCCGGCAACGTGTTCGTGGCCGCGGCCAAGCGGCTCGTCCGGGGCGTCGTCGGCATCGACGCGGAGGCGGGCCCCACGGAGATCGCGATCCTCGCGGACGGCTCCGCCGACCCGGGGCACGTGGCGGCCGACCTCATCAGCCAGGCGGAGCACGACCCGCTGGCGGCGGCCGTCCTCGTCACGCCCTCCGTCGAGCTCGCCGCCGCGGTCGAGGCGCGCCTCGCGGACCTCGTGAGCGCCACGAAGCACGCGGCGCGCGTCGCGCAGGCCCTCGCCGGTCCGCAGTCCGCGGTCGTGCTCGTCGACGACCTCGAGCACGGCTTGCAGGTGGTCGACGCGTACGGCGCGGAGCACCTCGAGATCCAGGCGGACGGCGCGGCAGCGCTGGCGGAGCGGGTCACGAGCGCGGGTGCGATCTTCGTCGGCCCCTGGTCGCCCGTCTCGCTCGGCGACTACATGGCCGGGTCCAACCACGTGCTGCCGACAGGCGGCTGCGCGCACTTCTCGAGCGGCCTCGGGGTGCACAGCTACGTCAAGGCGGTCCAGGTCGTCGAGTACGACCGTGACGCCCTGGAGGAGCTGGCGGACCGGATCGTCGCCGTCGCGAACGACGAGGACCTCCCGGCCCACGGCGAGGCGGTGCGGGCACGGTTCCTGTGACCGCCGCGCGCGAGGACCGCGTGCCGGTGCGGCGCGCGGTCCCGCGCGACGCCGCCGACCTCGTCGCCCTGCGCGTGCACCTCATGCGCGCGATGGGGGAGGCGGAGGCCGACGACCGTTCCTGGCAGCACCGGGCCAGGGAGTGGTTCACCCGGATGCTCGGCTCGGACGACGTCGTCGCCTTCGTCGTCGACGCGCCCGGCCAGGTCGCGGCGTGCGCCCTCGTCGAGCTGCACCGGTCGGCGCCGTCGGCACGGAACCCGCACGGCACGACGGCGCACCTGTCGAACGTCTGCACCGTGCCGGGGGCGAGGGGTCAGGGCTACGCGCGCGCGTGCGTCGTCGCGGCCCTCGACTGGGCGCGCGAGAGCGGCGCGGACTCGGTCTCCCTGCACGCCACGCCCGACGGCGAGTCCCTGTACCGCGCGCTGGGCTTCGTCGACACGACGTACACCGAGCTGCGCCTGCGGTGGTGACGCGCTCTCGCCGCCTCAGCGCACGCCGAGGACGAACGGGTGCACGGCCGCCGCGCCGGCCTGGCGCAGCAGGCGTGCCGCGACCGTGAGGGTCCAGCCCGACTCGGTGTAGTCGTCGACGAGGAGCACGCGGCGGCCGGCGAGTCCCGCCCGCGCGGCGTCCGACAGCTCGAGCTGCAGGCGGCCGGCGACCCCCGCGAGCCGGGTCGCGGAGTTCACGTCGTGCCGGCCCGGCTCCTCGCGGCCCGGGACCGGCCCGACGGCGCCGATGAGCGGCTTGCCGAGGTAGCTCGCGAGCCCGTTCGCGAGGTGGAACGTGAGCCGCGGTCGCGTCGCCGAGCGGACCGCGACGACGCCGTCCACGAGGAGCCGACGTCCGGCGGGAGCCGTGGCGCCGGGTTCGGCTCCCTCGCCGGGCCCGGTCTCCGCCTCCGGCGCAGTGGCGGCCTCGTAGAGCTCGGCCCAGTCGTCGAGCACCCGCGCGGCCGCGCGCCGGAGCGCGACGGGCGTGTCGCCGTCGGGCGTCGCGGGGGCGAAGAGCTCGCGCAGCGGCGCCGACCAGCCCAGCCCGTCGAGCCGCGCGACGGCCCGCCCGGTCTCCGCGAGCTCGTCCGCGCCGAGGCGCCCGCGCAGGTCGAGGCCCAGGCGGTCCATGCCGCTCGGCCACTGACGGCGCGCGACGACCTCGACGCCGGGCCGGTCCATGTCGGCGCGCGCCGCGGCGACCGCCTCCGCGTCCGGGAGCGCGGGCAGCGTCACGCCACCGCACGTGTCGCAGCGCCCGCAGCGCCACCCGTCCTCGAGCTCCGGGTCGTCGAGCGCGGCGCGCAGGAACGCCATGCGGCACCCGTCGGTCGCCTCGTAGTCGAGCATCGCCTGCTGCTCCGCGGTGCGCGTGGCGTCGACGCGCTCGTACCGCTCCGCGTCGTACGTCCACGGCCGCCCCGTTGCCTCCCAGCCGCCCTTGACGCGCCGGACGGCGCCGTCGACGTCGAGCACCTTGAGCATGCCCTCGAGACGCGAGCGCTTGAGGTCGACCTGCGTCTCGAGCTGGGCGACCGACTGGGTCCCGCCCGTGCTCAGGGCGTCGAGCGTCGTGCGGACCTGGGCCTGCGGCGGGAACGCGGTCGAGGCGAACCACTCCCAGATGCGCCGGTCCTCCTCGCCGGGCAGCAGCACGACGACGGCCGAGTCCACGCCACGGCCCGCGCGCCCGACCTGCTGGTAGTAGGCGATGGGGGAGCTCGGCGCGCCGAGGTGCACGACGAACGCCAGGTCGGGCTTGTCGAAGCCCATCCCGAGCGCCGAGGTCGCGACGAGCGCCTTGACCCGGTTCTCCTTGAGGTCCTCCTCCAGGCGCTCGCGCTCGGCCGGGTCGGTCTGGCCGGTGTACGAGGCGACGGCGAGCCCCGCCGCGCGCAGCTGGCTCGCGACCTGCTCGGCCGCGGAGACGGTGAGGCAGTAGACGATGCCCGAGCCGTCGACGTCCTGCAGCGCCTCGACGAGCCACGCGACGCGCGTGGGCTGGTCCGGCAGGCGCAGGACGGCGAGGTGGAGGGACTCGCGGTCCAGCCCGCCGCGCAGGACGAGCACGTCCTCGTGGCCCGCCTCGCCGGCTCCGGCGGCCGCGCCGGACGCGTGCGCCGCGGTCACGCCGAGCTGCTCCGCAACGTCCGCGGTCACGCGCGCGTTCGCGGTCGCCGTCGTCGCGAGCACGGGGATGCCGGGCGGCAGGTCGGCGAGGAGCGTACGGATGCGGCGGTAGTCGGGCCGGAAGTCGTGCCCCCAGTCGGAGATGCAGTGCGCCTCGTCGATGACGACGAGGCCCGCGTCGGCCGCGAGCCGGGGGAGCACCTCGTCGCGGAAGCCGGGGTTGTTGAGCCGCTCCGGCGAGCACAGCAGCACGTCGACCTCACCGTCCGCGATGGCCCGGTGCACGTCGTCCCACTCGGTGACGTTGGCGGAGTTGATGGTGACGGCCTTGATGCCCGCCCGCGCGGCGGCCGAGATCTGGTCGCGCATGAGCGCCAGGAGCGGGGAGACGATGACGGTCGGCCCGGCTCCGCGGTCGCGCAGCAGGCGCGTGGCCACGAAGTACACGGCGGACTTGCCCCACCCGGTGCGCTGCACGACGAGCGCACGGCGCCGGAACGCCACGAGGGCCTCGATCGCGCGCCACTGGTCCTCGCGCAGCGCCGCGTCCTCGCGCCCCACGAGCGCGCGCAGCGCGGTCTCGGCGTCCTCGCGCAGCGACTGCCCGTCGAGCAGGCCGCGCAGCATGGCGAGCTTGGCCCGCTTGGCGGCCTCCCCGCCGTCGGGCGCGGGGGAGGGCGCGCCGGCCGGTAGGGCGGAGCCGTCCGCCGCCTCCGCGCGCGGCTCGGGTGCCGCGTCCGGTCCGGGCCCCCTCGGCGCGGCTGACGCCCAAGGGTCGCCGTACGGGTCGGCGGGCTCGTCGAGCGGCGGCGCGTCGGCCGGGTCGAAGGGCAGGTCGGCGTACGGGTCGGTGGGGCTCACCCGCACGATCGTAGGCGCACCCGCCGACCCTCGGGTCGTCGTGCACAGGCAGCGGCCCGCGGACCCCGGGGACGGGGTCGCGGGCCGTGCGGGTCGATCGCGCAGGGCGTCAGGAGCGCATGTCCATGACCACGCGACCGTCGATCCTGCCCTCCTCCATCTCGGCGAAGATCGCGTTGACGTCGTCGAGCGGGCGCACCGTGTACGTCGGGCTGATCTTCCCGCGCGCGAAGAAGTCGAGCGCCTCCGCCATGTCCTTGCGCGTCCCGACGATCGAGCCGCGGACGGTCAGCCCGAAGAGCACGGTCGTGAAGATGTCGAGCGGGAACTTCTCCGGCGGGAGGCCGACGAGCGAGACCGTGCCGCCGCGGCGCAGCGCGCCGACCGCCTGGGGGAACGCGTGCGCGTTGACGGCGGTCACGAGCGCGCCGTGGACGCCGCCGCCGGTCAGGTCCTGGATCTCGGCCGCGGCGTCGGGCGACGTGGCCGCGTTGACGGTGACCTCCGCCCCGTGCTTGCGCGCGAGGGCGAGCTTCTCGTCGTCCACGTCCACCGCGGCGACGCGGCGGCCCATCGCCACGGCGTACTGCACCGCGATGTGCCCGAGCCCGCCGATGCCGGAGACGAGCACCCACTCGCCGGGCTGGGTGTCCGTGACCTTGAGCCCCTTGTAGACGGTGACGCCCGCGCACAGGATCGGCCCGACGGCGGACGGCTCGACCCCGTCCGGGACCACCGGGCAGTACCGCGAGTCGACGAGCATGTACTGGCCGAACGAGCCGTCGACCGAGTAGCCGCCGTTCTTCTGGTTCGGGCACAGCGTCTCCCAGCCGGTCTCGCAGTACTCGCACTCGCCGCACGCGCTCCAGAGCCAGGCGTTGCCGACCGTGTCGCCGACCCGGACGCGCGTCACCTGGTCGCCGACCGCGACGACCGTCCCGACGCCCTCGTGGCCGGGCACGAACGGGGGAACGGGCTTGACCGGCCAGTCGCCGTGCGCGGCGTGCAGGTCCGTGTGGCAGACGCCGGTGTAGTCGACCCGGACGAGCGCCTCGTGGGGTCCGGGCGACGGGACCTCGACCTCGTCGACGCTCAGCGGGTCCGTGAAGGAGTGGACGACGGCGGCACGCATGGTGGGCATGACGATCACCTCGGATCCTCGGGGAGAGTGGCGGCCGGACCGTGCCGGCGGTCCTGCCTCGTCCTCGACGCTACGCGCGCGGGTACCGGTCGTCGCGACGAGCGGTGCGACGCGTGACTCACGACCGGGCGGCTCGTGACCTTCGCCCCTCCACGACGAGCGCGAGCGTCCCGGCGGCCACGACGACCCACTCGCTCACCGCGGCGAGCACCTGCTGCGTCCCGCCCACGGTCTCGTTCACGCCGAAGAACCCCACGGTCGTCGACAGGTAGAACGCGGCGAGGGTCAGCGCCCCGAAGCCGACCGCGCCGAGGAGCGGGAGCCAGTGCCGCCACACGAGCACCAGGAGGCCGAGGACGACCCCCGCGACGGCGTTGAGCGCGAAGAGCGGGCCGACCACGGCGATGTCGCGGTAGCCCTCGACGAACAGGACGAGGTGGACGTCCGCGGAGAGAAGCAGCCCGGCCGCGGTCAGGCCGCGCAGGACCCACGCGCCGAGCGCGTGGCCTTCCCGCACGGGCGGGGTCGGCGGCCCCGTGGTCACGGACATCGTCGTCTCCTCCGCTCGGGGGCGGTCGGGGCGCGGCTCGCGCACCCCGGTGCTTCAATGGAACCGCCGACGGCGGCGTCGCGCGCGCCGGGCGGCCGGGGCGGGTCGAGGGGTCCGTCCGTGCAGGCACCGTGCAGGGAGGCCGGACATGGACGCACCGCACCGCGCAGACGTCGCGCCCGGCGCCGGACCCGACCGGGGCACGAGGGCTCCGGCCCGTGGCCCGGACCGGGATTCCGCCCCGCTGCCGCGTGTCCCCCACGCGGCGACGCCGACGCGGCGCGTCGTCCTCGCCGGGTCCGGAGCGGGCGCCGCGCTCGCCCTCCTCGCCGCGTGCGGCGGCGAGCCGTCGGGGACGCGGAGCGGGGGGACGAGCGGCGACGGCGGCTCCGGCGGGGGCGAGGCCGTCGTCGAGCCCGGACAGGCGCTCGCGAGCACCGACGACGTCCCGGTCGGCGGGGCGCTCGCGGTCACCGTCGCGGGCGCCCCGCTCCTCGTCACGCAGCCCGAGGAGGGCACGTTCGCGGCCTTCAGCGCGATCTGCACCCATCAGGGCTGCACGGTCGGGCCCGGGGACGGCGAGCTCCTGTGCCCGTGCCACGCGTCCCGCTACGACCTCGCGACGGGTGCCGTGCTGGGCGGACCGGCGCCGTCGCCGCTGCCCGAGGTGCCCGTGACGGTCGACGGCGGCGAGGTCACGTCGGCCTGACACGGCGGCCGGGGACCGCGCGCGTCGGGCGCGAGGTCAGCGCGAGGTCAGCGCGAGCCCGCCCACGACCAGCGTCGCTGCCCGCGTGCCGGACGTCACGGACGTCGGTGGGCGCACGGTTCGTAGACTGTCCGGGTGACCCCACCCTCCGTCGCGGGACGGCCCCTGCTCCCGCTGCGCCCCGAGCTCGCCGGCGTCGAGCCGTACGGCGCGCCCCAGCTCGACGTCCCGGTCCTGCTCAACGTCAACGAGAACCCGCACGCGCCGAGCGAGGCCGTCGTCGCGACGATCGCCCAGGCCGTGCGCGACGCCGCCGCCGGGCTCAACCGCTACCCCGACCGCGACTTCCTCGGGCTGCGTGCCGACCTCGCGGCGTACCTGGGCACGGAGTCCGGCGTCGTGCTGGGCGCCGAGCAGCTCTGGGCGGCCAACGGGTCGAACGAGATCATGCTCCACGTGCTGCAGGCGTTCGGCGGCCCGGGCCGCACCGCGGTGTCGTTCGCGCCCACGTACTCGATGTACCCGGAGTACGCGCGCGACACCCACACGGCGTGGGTCGTCGGGCGTCGGGCCGAGGACTTCACGCTCGACCCGGAGCACGCGCGCGAGGTGATCGCGCGCGAGCAGCCCTCGGTCGTCCTGCTCGCGAGCCCCAACAACCCGACCGGGACCGCGCTGCCCGCGGCGACCGTCGAGGCGGTGTGCGAGGCGGCGCTCGCGGTCCGCGTCCCGCTCGCCGACGGTCGCGAGGCGCCGGCCGTCGTCGTCGTGGACGAGGCGTACGGGGAGTTCCGACGTGCCGGCACGCCGTCGGCGCTCGAGCTGCTCGACCGCTACCCGAACCTCGCCGTGACGCGCACGATGTCCAAGGCGTTCGCGCTCGCGGGCGCCCGCGTGGGGTACCTCGCGGCGTCGCGCGAGCTCGTCGACGCGCTGCGCGTCGTCCGGCTCCCGTACCACCTGTCGGCCGTGACCCAGGCGGTCGCCCGCGCGGCCCTGGCGCACTCGGCGGAGCTGCTCGCGCAGGTCTCCGCGTTGCGCGAGCGCCGCGACGAGACCGTCGCGTGGCTGCGCTCGCTCCGGCACCCGGACGGGCGCGCGCTCGCGGTCGCGGAGTCCGACGCGAACTTCGTCCTGTTCGGCACGTTCGACGACCGGCACGCGGTCTGGGCGGCGTTGTTGGAGCGGGGCGTGCTCATCCGGGAGACTGGTCCCGACGGCTGGCTGCGGGTGTCGATCGGCACCGGCGAGGAGATGCGGGCCTTCCGACAGGCCCTCGTGGAGGTGGCAGGACTGTGAAGCGCACCGCGCGCATCGAGCGCGCGACGTCCGAGTCGAGCGTGCTCGTCGAGCTCGACCTCGACGGCACGGGACGGACGGAGATCTCGACGACCGTCCCGTTCTACGACCACATGCTCACGGCGCTGGGCAAGCACTCGCTCATCGACCTCAAGGTCGTCGCGACGGGCGACACGCACATCGACGCGCACCACACCGTCGAGGACGTGGCGATCACGATCGGCGAGGCGCTGCGCGTCGCGCTCGGGGACAAGGTCGGCATCGGCCGCTTCGGCGACGCCACCGTGCCCCTCGACGAGGCGCTCGCGCTCGCGGTCGTGGACGTGTCCGGGCGCCCCTACCTGGTGCACTCGGGCGAGCCGGAGGGGCAGGAGTACCACCTCATCGGCGGGCACTTCACGGGGTCGCTCACGCGCCACGTGCTCGAGTCGATCGCGCACCACGCGGGCATCTGCATCCACGTGCGCGTCCTCGCGGGCCGCGACCCGCACCACATCGTCGAGGCGCAGTTCAAGGCGCTCGCTCGGGCGCTGCGCGCCGCGGTCGCTCCCGACCCGCGCGTCGAGGGCGTCCCGTCCACCAAGGGGGCCCTGTGAGCACGCACGACGACGACGCGCTGGACGGCGTCGAGATCCCGGACGACCTCTCGTCCCTCACGGGTCCGGCGGCACCCGACCTCGTCGCGCTCATCACGCAGATCGCCGGAGCCGAGCCGCTCGCCGCGGCGTGCTCGCTCGCGCAGGTCGAGGCCGACGTCGTGCCGACCGACGTGGGCGCCGTCGCGGTGCTCCGCGACACGGCGGGCGACGCGCCCGCGCACGCCGCCGCCGCGCTGACCACCCTGGTCAAGGGCGTGCCGCTCGTGCTCGTCGCGCGCAGCGGCGAGCAGCTCACGATGACGCGCTGGGCCGACGGCGCCCCGGGCGACCAGCTGGCCCCGGGCCTCGTGCTCGGCGGCGCGCCCGAGTCGCTCGAGGACCTGCTCACCGGCACGACGACGCTCGCCGACCAGGACGGCGTCGTCGCGAGCTCGTCCATCTCGCGCTGGAAGGCGATGCGGCTGCTCACGTCCGCCGCGCGCCGGGCCCGGAAGAGCGGCGCATGAGCGAGCAGGTCGCCGGCGGGGCGTCGGGCGCGCGGCGCCCGTCCGTCGTCGTGCTCGACTACGGGTTCGGCAACGTCCGCTCGGCCGTGCGCGCGCTCGAGCGCGTCGGCGCGGACGTCGAGCTCACCGCGGACCGCGCCGCGGCCCAGGACGCCGACGGGCTCGTCGTCCCCGGCGTCGGTGCGTTCGCCGCGGTCATGGCGGGCCTGCGCGGCGTCCGCGGCGACGAGATCGTCGGACGGCGGCTCGCCGGCGGGCGGCCCGTGCTCGGCATCTGCGTGGGCATGCAGGTCATGTTCGACCAGGGCGACGAGCACGGCACCCTGACCGACGGGCTGGGGGAGTGGGCCGGTCTCGTCGACCGCCTCGAGGCAGAGGTCGTCCCCCACATGGGCTGGGACACGGTCGACGTGCCCGCGGGCAGCGTGCTGTTCCGCGGCGTCGAGGACGAGCGCTTCTACTTCGTCCACTCCTACGCCGCCCGGTCGTTCACGACGGGCCAGGACCTGCCCGCGGACTCGCCGATCCGGCGCCCGCTCGTCACGTGGTCCGACCACGGGGGGCGGTTCGTCGCCGCCGTGGAGAACGGGCCGTTGTCCGCCACGCAGTTCCACCCCGAGAAGTCCGGCGACGCGGGTGCGACCCTGCTCGAGAACTGGGTCCGCTCGCTCTGACCGACCGCGCGCCCGGTGCACCTCGCCCGGCGCGCACCACCCGGCGCGACAGCGACGCGCCACCGACACCGATGGAGAACCCCGTGACCGACCGCCTCGTGCTGCTCCCCGCCGTCGACGTCGCCGACGGCCAGGCCGTCCGCCTCGTCCAGGGCGAGGCCGGCTCCGAGACCTCGTACGGCGACCCGCTCGCCGCCGCGCTCGACTGGCAGTCGGGCGGTGCGGAGTGGATCCACCTCGTGGACCTCGACGCCGCGTTCGGCCGCGGCTCCAACGCGGAGCTGCTCGCCGACGTCGTCGCGCGCCTCGACGTCCAGGTCGAGCTCTCCGGCGGGATCCGCGACGACGCGTCGCTCGAGCGTGCGCTCGCCACGGGCGCGCGCCGCGTCAACCTCGGCACCGCGGCGCTCGAGAACCCCGAGTGGACGGCGAAGGTCATCGCCGAGCACGGCGACGCGATCGCCGTCGGCCTCGACGTGCGCGGCACCACGCTCGCCGCGCGCGGATGGACGCAGGAGGGCGGCGACCTGTGGGAGGTCCTCGACCGCCTCGAGGCCGCCGGGTGCGCGCGCTACGTCGTCACGGACGTGACCAAGGACGGCACGCTGCGCGGGCCGAACATCGACCTCCTGCGCGACGTCGCGGCGCGCACGGAGGCGCCGGTCGTCGCGTCGGGCGGCATCTCCAGCCTCGCCGACCTCGAGGCGCTGCGCGCGCTCGTCCCCGCGGGCGTCGAGGGCGCGATCGTGGGCAAGGCGCTCTACGCGGGCGCGTTCACGCTGCCCCAGGCGCTCGACGTCGCGGGCCGGCCGTGACGACGGGCCCGGAGCCCGCGGGGAAGGCGCTGCCGCCGTCCTCCGGCTTCGCGGGCGACGACGGGTCGGCCGACCCGGCGCTGGCCGCGCTGCTCGACGCCTACGCCGCGGGCACGGGCTCGTTGGCCGAGGTCGTCGCGCGGCTCGGCGAGACGCGCGTCCTCGTCCCGATCCTGGCCGAGCTCGAGAGCGCGGGCGAGGGCGAGCACGGGCACACCGTCGACAAGGAGGCCTCGGCCGGCGTCGTCGCGATCGAGGCGCCGGACGGGCGCCGCGCGCTCCCCGTGTTCACGTCCGTGGCGGCGATGGCGGCGTGGCGCGCGACCGCGCGCCCCGTCCCCGTGGACGCGCGCCGCGCGGCGCTGTCCGCCGTGAGCGAGGACTGGTCGCTGCTCGTCCTCGACCCGGGCGGGCCCGTGACCGCGCTCGTGCCCCGCCCGGCCGTGTGGGCGCTCGCCCAGGGCAAGGACTGGTCGCCGGCCGTCGTCGACGGCGCGGTGGACCCCGAGGTGCTCGCGGCGGTCCAGGGCGCGCTCGCCGGGATCCCGCACGTCGCGCGGGCGTGGGCGGAGCCCGGGCGGCGCGCGGAGGTCGCCGTCGTGCTGCGCATCGACGCCGGGCTGGACCGGGCGGGCCTCGACGCCGTGCTCGGGCAGGTCAACGGCGCGCTCGCAAACGACGCCGTCGTGTCCGAGCGCGTGGACGGCCTCGAGCTGCGGGTCGGCCGGGCGGACTGACGCCCGCGGGTCAGCGACGGCGCAGGCGGCTCAGGCCCCACGCGAGCGCGGCCGAGAACGCGACGACGGCGCCGAGGGCCTGCCCGCCGAGGATCACGCGGTTGAGGTCGAGCGCGGGCTGCCAGCGCACGCCCGCGTCGTCGACGACGTAGACGCCCTTGGCGATGACACGGACCCCGAAGCCGCCCCCGCCTCCCGAGCCCTCGCCGCCCGCCTCGCCGCCGGCGTTGCCGGACCCGGGGTCGGGCGACACGCCCGTGCTCGGCGTCGCGGCCTCCTCGCCCTCCGCCGGCGTGGACGCGGCCCCGACGCGGCGACGCCAGTCGGCAGCCCCCTTGCCGGACAGCTCGCCCGCGCCGGAGCCCCAGCCCGAGCCGGTGCCGCCCCAGACGGTCGCGACGGGGATGACGAGCGTGCCGTCGCGCTCGTAGGACTCTCCGAAGACGCGACGCACGGTGAGCGTGTCGCGTGCTGCGTGGGTGATGTGCGCCGGGTCGACCGGGGACGTGTCCGAGCTCGCGTGTGTGCTCATGGCAGGAAGGGTAGACCTGCGGTCCCGGGTGCGCGCGGGGTGCGGTGCGGCGGGTCGTGCCGGCCCGCCGCACCGCCGCGACGGGCTCCTTGCAGGGGTGGTCAGGCGTCGCACTCCGGGAGGGCCGTGAACGCCGACTCGTCGCCGAGCATCGTCTGGAGCGTGCTCACCGGGACGAGCAGCGACTTGTCGGTCGACGTCTTCGCGTAGACGACGCCGATCACCTCGCCGGCGTCGTTGAGCGCCGCGGAGCCGGAGCTCCCGGGCTCGACCGGGGCGTCGGTGACGAGCACCTCGCCGAGGTTCTCGTGCAACGGGTCCGTCGTCGTCCCGATGACCGAGCCCTGCGTCACCGTGAGCCGGCCGCCCTCGGGGTAGCCCACGACCGTCACCGGGTCGCCCGGCGCCGGGTCGGCCGCGGCGAGGGTCGGGGCCGACGGGAGGTCCTCCGCCGTCCGGACGATCGCGAGGTCCGCGAGTCCGGCCACGCTCGCGGTCTGGGCCGCGATGTCGCGGCCGTCGTAGGTGAGGAGCTGCAGCGAGCGCGACGAGTCGACGACGTGCTTGTTGGTGATGAGCGTCCGGGAGTCGACGGCGAACCCCGAGCCGGTCGACAGCCCGTCGCAGCGCACGTTGCGGATGCGTACGGCCATGCGCCGGACGGCGTCGAAGCCGTCCGCCGAGAGGTTCTCGGAGCCCGCGGGGTCGTCGGGAGCGACGAGCGACGGCACGACCGAGTCCGGCACGGGCGCGGGGAGGTCCGGCAGGACGCCGCACGCCGCGAGCGAGCCGACGAGCAGGGACACCGGGACGAGCGACCCGACGACGCGCCGGCGGACGGAGCGCCCGTCGGCCCTGGCGGCCGGCCCGGGTCGGTGGCGGGTCATCCGGCGAGCTCCTGCTGGAGCTGCGTGTTCGCGTCCGTGGCCTCCTGGCACAGCAGGTCGACCTGGTCGGCGAAGCGCTCGAGGTCCGCGGGGTCGTACGCGTCGCGGTTGTTGAGGTAGCCGATGAGCTGCGTCTGCGCCGTCGTGCACTGGCCGAGCGCGGCCGCGACCTTGCCCGCCGCCTCCGAGACCCGGCTCTGGTAGTCGAGGTACTGCTGCGACGCCTCGTTCTCGTCGCCGAGCTGCGCCTTCTCGTTGGCGAGGTCGCTGATGCGGTCCTGCGCGGCGGTGAGCTGGGTGCGCGCGGACTCGAGCTCCGCGTTCGCGCCGTCGAGCTCGGTCTGGAGCCGGGCGACGTCCTCGCCCAGGCCGCGGGCCTCGCCCTCCCAGTCCGCGCTCGACTCCTGCCACCGCGTCGTGGTGACCCACAGGTAGGCGCCTACCCCCAGCGCGGCCGCGAGGAGGAGGGACAGCACCACGATCGCGACCACCGCACCACGACGGCGCCGGGGCGCGGACGTCCCGTCCCCGCCGGGCGGTGTCGCGCCCGGCGTCCCGGTCGTCGTCGCGCTCGTCGTCGTGATCGGTGCCGCGGACGCCGGCGCGAACGACGGCGGCCCGCCGGTCGGCGACGGCGCGGCCGGGACCGGGAGCGTCGTCCCGCGCGGCACGCTCGCGGGCGCGGGCGGTGACGATGGCCGAGCCTGCGGCGGCTCGGGGGACCCGCCGTGCGGCGGCGGCACCGGGGGCGTGCTCAACTCACGGCACCCGTGTACTTCTCGCCCGGACCCTCGCCCGGGGCGTCGGGGTAGACCGACGCCTCGCGGAACGCGAGCTGGAGCGAGCGCAGGCCGTCACGGAGCGAGCGGGCGTGCTGGTTGCCGATGTCGGGAGCGCTCGCCGTGAGGAGCGCCGCGAGCGCGTTGATGAGCTTGCGCGCCTCGTCGAGGTCGAGGTGGCCCTGCTCCTGCGCGTCCTCGGCGAGCCCGCACTTGACGGCCGCGGCGCTCATGAGGTGGACGGCCGCGGACGTGATGACCTCCACGGCGGCGACGTCGGCGATGTCGCGCACCGCGTCGGTGGCAGGGTCGGGCACGGCGGCGTTCTCGGTACTCATGGCGACCATCTTTCCATCCTGTCGTGCCGTGCCGCCCACCCCGAACGCGACCCGTCTCCCGGTGTCGCCGAGATAGCGACCTGCCGCCGAGATAGCGACGTACCGGATCGGTACGTCGCTATCTCGGCAGGGGATCGCTATCTCGTGTGCGGGGTCAGACGCGGACCGGCTCCGCCGCGGTGCCGGGCTGGCCGCCCTCGACGGGCGCGCCGGTGGCGGCGAGCGCGACGCGCAGCGCACCCCCGAGGCCCGCGTCGACGTTCGTCCAGTACGCGATCGCGCGCTCGCGGATCTCGTCGCTGCGGACGGCGCCCACGTGCCCCGTGATCGTCGCGAGGAAGCGGTCGCGCGCCGCGTCGTCGAACACCTCGCGGTAGAGCGTGCCCGCCTGGCCGAAGTCGTCGTCCTCCGGGTGCAGCGTCGCGGCGGAGCGCGTGAGCTCGCCGTCGGCCTCCCAGCCGGCCGACTCCGCGGCGCGCGCCGGGTCGGCGTGCGCGCCGCCCTGGCTGTTGGGCGCGTAGACGGGCGTCGTCGCGGAGGAGAAGGAGTAGCGCATCGCGCCGTCCTTCGCGTACGAGTGGCCGCCCTCGCTCGCGGCGTGCGGCGCGTTGACGGGGAGCTGGGCATGGTTGGTGCCCACGCGGTACCGGTGCGCGTCGGCGTAGGAGAAGATGCGCGCGAGCAGCATCTTGTCCGGGCTCGTCGCGATGCCGGGGACGAAGTTGCTCGGCGCGAACGTCGCCTGCTCGATCTGCGCGAAGTAGTTCTCGGGGTTGCGGTTCAGCTCCATCACGCCCACCTCGACCAGCGGGTAGTCCGCGTGCGGCCACACCTTGGTCAGGTCGAACGGGTTGAACCGGTAGGTCTTCGCGTCCTCGTAGGGCATGACCTGGACCGAGAGCGTCCAGCGGGGGAAGTCGCCCGCGTCGATGTGGTCGTAGAGGTCGCGGATGTGGTGGTCGGAGTCCGACCCGGCGAGCTGCGACGCCTCGTCGGCCGAGAGGTTGTCGATGCCCTGCGCCGTCTTGAAGTGGTACTTGACCCAGAACCGCTCGCCGGCCGCGTTGATCCACTGGTAGGTGTGCGAGCCGAACCCGTCCATGTGGCGCCAGCTCGACGGCAGCCCGCGGTCGCCCATGAGCCAGGTCACCTGGTGCGCGGACTCGGGGGACAGGGTCCAGAAGTCCCACTGCATGTCGTTGTCGCGCAGGTTCGAGCCGGGCAGGCGCTTCTGCGAGCGGATGAAGTCGGGGAACTTGATGCCGTCGCGCAGGAAGAACACGGGCGTGTTGTTGCCGACGAGGTCGTAGTTGCCCTCGGTCGTGTAGAACTTCAGCGCGAAGCCGCGCGGGTCGCGCCACGTGTCGGGGGAGCCCTGCTCGCCCGCGACGGAGGAGAAGCGCGCGAGCATCTCGGTGGTCGTGCCGGGCTGGAAGAGGGCAGCGCGCGTGAAGGTGCTGACGTCGTTCGTCACCGTGAACGTCCCGAAGGCGCCGCCGCCCTTGGCGTGCACGACGCGCTCGGGGACGCGCTCGCGGTTGAACTGGGCGAGCTTCTCGACGAGGTAGTGGTCGTGCAGGACGATCGGCCCGTCGGCGCCGACGGTCTGCGCGTGGGCGTCCGAGGCGACGGGCGCGCCGGCGTTCGTGGTGGTGAAGGGGGCGGTCATGGGTCTCCTTCCGTGGGCCGCGGTCGCGGCCCGTCTGGTGTTCTCATACCGGGATCTTCGTGAGAAAACGGGCGCGCTCCCGGTGCGCGAGGTACGGGAAGCGGGTCGGGGGTGGTCAGTCCGCGCAGTCGGGGCAGAGGCCCCAGAACGTCACCTCGGCGGTGTCGATCTGGAACCCCGACGTGCTGCTGGGGGTCAGGCAGGGGGCGTGGCCGACGGTGCAGTCGACGTCGGCGACGGCGCCGCACCCGCGGCACACCACGTGGTGGTGGTTGTCGCCGAGGCGGCGCTCGTAGCGTGCCGGGTGGCCCGCGGGCTCGATCCGGCGGACCAGGCCCTTGTCGGTGAGCGTGTGCAGGACGTCGTAGACCGCCTGGACCGAGACGGAGCCGAGGGACGCGCGCGCGGCCCGCAGGACGTCGTCGGCGTCGGCGTGCTGCTGGAGCTCGACCGCGTCGAGCACCGCCAGCCGGGCCGCGGTGACGCGCAGGCCGTGCTCGCGCAGCTCGCCCTCGTGGCGGGCGCGTCGTGGCCCGTCGTCGAGGGTCGTCCCCGCGCCGGGCGTCGCTCCTGTCGTCATGGCACCACTCTAACCACGTAAACTGGAAGAGTTCCAATGATGGAGGCGATCCGGAGTTCGGCCCTGCGGCCGGGTGCGAAGGTCCGGCCGCCTCTGCTATCCTTGATGGCTGACCGACTCGTGCGCGTCCCCTCGTCCGGTTTCGGGCGACGGGAGGGGTGCGAGTGCGCAAGTGGATCTCATCCCACCCGGGTCTCGACCGCCGACGAACGTCGCGACAGAGGCCGGGTCCTGGTCCGGGACGCACCCTTCGGGGGCGTTCCGACGTGGTCGTCGCCCGGTGCGACGTCCCGACCTGATGGCCTCCGCCCTGCGCTCAGGGACGGAGGCCTTCTTCGTCCCGGGTGGTCTACCGACGACTTCCTAGGAGCATCACATCAGCGAGCCTCGCATCAACGATCGGATCCGCGTCCCCGAGGTCCGACTCATCGGTCCCGGCGGGGAGCAGGTCGGCGTCGTCCGCACCGAGGTTGCCCTGAGCCTTGCCCAGGACGCGGACCTCGACCTCGTCGAGGTCGCCCCGGACGCCCGGCCCCCCGTCGCCAAGCTCATGGACTTCGGCAAGTTCAAGTACGAGTCCGACATGAAGGCGCGTGAGGCGCGGCGCAACCAGGCGAACACGGTCCTCAAGGAGATCCGCTTCCGCCTGAAGATCGACCCGCACGACTACGGCACCAAGAAGGGCCACGTCGAGCGCTTCCTCGCCGCCGGCGACAAGGTCAAGGTCATGATCATGTTCCGTGGCCGCGAGCAGTCCCGCCCCGAGATGGGCGTGCGCCTGCTCCAGCGCCTCGCGGACGACGTCGCGGAGCTCGGCTTCGTGGAGTCGATGCCGAAGCAGGACGGCCGCAACATGACCATGGTGCTCGGCCCGGTGAAGAAGAAGGCCGACGCCAAGAGCGAGCAGCGCAAGCGGGCGCAGGAGGCCGAGCCCCGGCTGACGAAGTCCGCCCAGCGTGCCGCGGCGCGCACCGGCGACGGCACGGAGGTCGAGGACCTCGACGCGCCCGAGGCCGTCGAGGTCACCGAGAGCACCGAGGCCCCCGCGGTCGAGGCCGCCCCGGCCCCGGCCGAGGAGGCTGTCCCCGCCGAGGCTCCGGTCGCCGAGGCGCCCGCCCCGAAGGCCGCACCCGCCCCGAAGGCTGCTCCCGCCCCGAAGGCTGCTCCCGCCCCGAAGGCTGCTCCCGCGCCGAAGGCTGCCGCACCGCGATCGGCGCCCGCGCCGCGTCCGGCCGCGGCACCGCGTCCTGCGGCCCGACCGGCCGCGGACTCGAAGCCCGCCGCGCCGCGCCCGGCCGCCCCCCGTCCGGCACCGGCGGCGCCGTCCGCGCCGGCGACCGGTGCCAAGCCGGCGGCCCCCAAGCCTGCCGCGCCCAAGCCGAGCGCTCCGCGCCCGGCGCCCAAGCCGGCACCGCGAGGCAAGGCCGGCTGACGACCGGCAGCACAGACCGACCCTGCTCGGGGTCCGGGCCCACCGGCCAGGACCCGAACACGTCGGCCGCCGCGAGGCGGCTGACCGGACACAAGGAGAGACGGCAGTCATGCCGAAGAACAAGACGCACTCGGGTGCCAAGAAGCGCTTCCGCATCACGGGTACCGGCAAGGTCATGCGCGAGCAGGCCAACGCTCGACACCTGCTCGAGCACAAGGCCACCAAGCGCAAGCGCCGCCTCGCCCAGGACCAGGTGGTCTCGCCCGCCGACGTCAAGACCATCAAGAAGCTGCTCGGCAAGTGACCCGGCAGGTGGCGGGACCCGCCACCGACCGGCTCACCCCTGAGCCCCGAACTGCAAGGAGCATCACGTGGCACGCGTGAAGCGGGCGGTCAACGCCCAGAAGAAGCGCCGTACGACCCTCGAGCGCGCCAGCGGCTACCGCGGCCAGCGCTCGCGCCTCTACCGCAAGGCGAAGGAGCAGGTCACCCACTCCCTCGTCTACTCCTACCGTGACCGCAAGGCGCGCAAGGGCGACTTCCGCAAGCTGTGGATCCAGCGCATCAACGCGGCGTCGCGCGCCCAGGGCCTGACGTACAACCGCCTCATCCAGGGCCTCAAGGCCGCGGGTGTCGAGGTCGACCGTCGCCTGCTCGCCGAGCTCGCGGTCAACGACGTGGCCGCGTTCAACGCGCTCGTCCAGGTCGCGAAGGACGCGCTCCCCGAGGACGTCAACGCGCCGAAGGCCGCAGCCTGACCAGCACCTCACCTGGCCGCCAGCCGGCCCCGGACGCCCGGTCGGCGCCCGGTCCGCTCGACCCCACGCTGACGAACCCTCGCAGCGACCGGGTCAAGGCGGTCCGTGCGCTGGCCGGGCGTCCGGCGCGTTCCCGGCACGGGCAGCTCCTCGTGGAGGGCCCCCAGGGCGTGCGCGAGGCCGTGCGGCTCACGCCCGACCGGGTCCGTGACGTGTACGTGACGCCGACGGCGGGCGAGCGGTACGCGGAGATCGTCGGGGACGCCCGCGCGGCCGGGCTGCACGTCCATGTCACGACGGCCGAGGTGCTCACCGCGATGAGCGCCGACGCGCAGGGCGTGCTCGCCGTCGTCCGCGCGCAGGAGCCGACGCTCGCGGACGTCGCCAGCACGCTGGCGACCCCCGGCCGGGAGCGGCCCGCCCTCGTCGCGGTGCTCGCGACGGTCCGCGACCCCGGGAACGCGGGGACGGTGATCCGGGCCGCCGACGCGGCGGGCGCGGACGCGGTCGTCCTCGCGGGCGAGAGCGTGGACGTGCACAACCCCAAGGTCGTGCGGTCGACGGCCGGCTCGTTGTTCCACCTGCCCGTGGTGACGGGCGTGGGCCTCGCGGACGCCCTGGCCACGCTGCGCGCCGCCGGGCTCACGGTCCTCGCGGCCGACGGCGCGGGCGACCTGGACCTGGACGACCTGCTCGACCTGGCGGGCACCACGGACGCGGGGACCGGTGCCGACGCGTCGCGACGGGTCGACCTCGCCGCGCCCACGGCCTGGGTCTTCGGGAACGAGGCGTGGGGCCTGCCTGCGGAGGACCGGGCGCTGGCCGACGCCGTCGTGCGCGTGCCGATCCGCGGTCGGGCCGAGTCCCTCAACCTCGCGACTGCCGCGACGGTGTGCCTCTACGCCTCGAGCCGGGCGCACCGACCCGCCCGGGCTCCGGCGCCCTCGGGAGAGGGCGCGTGAGCCTGTTCGCCGCGCTCTACCCGAGCGCACCGGCGCTCGACCACCTGGCGCTCGCGCTCGCGGGCGCGCACGCCCAGGAGTCGCGGCGTCCGGACGGCGCCCCCCTCGTGCGGTGGACCCCACCTGAGCTGTGGCACCTCACCGTCTCGTTCTTCGGGGACGTGCCGGACGGGTCCGTCCCCGACCTCGCCGCGGCGCTCGCCCTGGTCGCGCGCGAGGCGGCGCCGCTGTCCCTGCGGCTGCGCGGTGCGGGGGTCTTCGACCGGCGCGTGCTGTGGGTCGGCGTCGGGGGCGCCGACGCGGACCCGCTCCGCGACCTCAGCGCGGCCGTCGCGGAGGCGGCCGGGGACGCCGGGGTCCGTGTCGACCGGCGTTCGCGGCAGCGCGCCCACCTGACCGTGGCGCGCGCGGCCGCGGGTGCCCGCCAGGCCCGCCGTCGCGCGCGCTCCGGAGGGCGAGCCCTGGGCGGTCACGACGCGCTGACGGCGGGCGACCCGTTGGCGGGGCCCGCCGCCGCGCTGTCCGTCTACGCGGGACCGGACTGGACGGCGAGCGAGCTCCACCTCGTCGAGTCCGCGTCCGGCGACCTGCCGGGGGACACGTCCGGCCGTCGGGTGCACCGCACGGTCGAGGCGCTGCCGCTCGGCGGCGCGTGAGCGCACCGCCGTCGCGGCCGCGGGCCTGTGCCATGATGGCTGTCATGAGCAAGCACGGTGGTCGCCGATTTCCCGGGCCCGTCACGGGCCCGCGCGGCTGACGCGTGCACCCCTCCCGCCTGCGGCGGGACGGACCGGGCCCGGACGGGCGCCCTAGAATGACCGCGACGCGCGCACGAGCGCGCGCCCGCGCGCGCCCCGTGCGCCGCGCCCCGCGGGACGACCCCAGAGCAGACGCCTGCCCGGGCCGCCGCCCGCTCCCGCAGTCCCGCCCTCGCCAGGAAGGCACGCATGTCCAGCCCTGACGCCGACGTCGTCACCCCCGTCACGGGGGACGGCGGCCCGGACACCCCGACCGCTCCCTCCCCGCTCGACGCCGACGCGCTCCAGCGCGCGCTCGACGCCGCCCTCGCCGCGATCGCCGGGGCCGGCGACCTCGACGCGCTCAAGCTCGTGCGCACCGAGCACACGGGCGACCGCAGCGCGCTCGCGCTCGCGAACCGCCAGATCGGCTCGCTCGCGCCCGCGGACAAGAAGACCGCCGGCAAGCTCCTCGGGCCGCTCCGCGGCCGCGTGAACCAGGCGCTCGCCGCGCGCCAGGCCGAGCTCGAGGCCGAGCGCGACGAGCGCGTGCTCGTCGAGGAGGCGGTGGACGTCACGCTCCCGGTCGACCGCGTGCCCGCCGGCGCGCGGCACCCCCTGGAGACGCTGCAGGAGCGCGTCGCCGACTTCTTCGTCGGGCTCGGCTGGGAGATCGCCGAGGGGCCCGAGGTCGAGGCCGAGTGGTTCAACTTCGACGCCCTGAACTTCGGTGTCGACCACCCGGCGCGGCAGATGCAGGACACGTTCTACGTGGCCGGTGCTGACGGCCCCGGAGACGGCGCCGCGGCCCCGTCGAACCTCGTGCTGCGCACGCACACGTCGCCCGTCCAGGCGCGCTCGCTGCTCGAGCGCGGCGTGCCGCTGTACGTCGCGTGCCCGGGCAAGACGTTCCGCACCGACGCGCTCGACGCGACCCACACGCCCGTCTTCCACCAGGTCGAGGGCCTGGCGATCGACGAGGGCCTGACCATGGCGAACCTCCTCGGCACGCTCGACGCGTTCGCCCGGGCGATGTTCGGTCCCGAGGCGCGCACGCGCCTGCGGCCGAGCTACTTCCCGTTCACCGAGCCGAGCGCCGAGATGGACCTGTGGTTCCCGCAGAAGAAGGGCGGGCCCGGCTGGATCGAGTGGGGCGGCTGCGGCATGGTCAACCCGAACGTGCTGCGGTCCGTCGGGGTCGACCCCGACGTGTACTCGGGCTTCGCGTTCGGCATGGGCATCGAGCGCACGCTCATGCTGCGCCACGGGATCGCGGACATGCACGACATGGTGGAGGGCGACGTGCGCTTCTCCGCCCAGTTCGGAACGGAGATCTGATGCCCTACGTCGCCATCGACTGGCTGGGCGACCACGTCGAGCTGCCCGAGGGGCTCACCGCCGAGCGGCTCGCCGCCGACCTCGTCCGCGTCGGCCTGGAGGAGGAGGCGATCCACGGCGCGGCCGTGACGGGCCCCCTCGTCGTCGGGCGCGTCCTGGAGATGACGCCCGAGCCGCAGAAGAACGGCAAGACGATCAACTGGTGCCTGGTCGACGTCGGCCCGGAGCACAACGTCGCCGAGATCAAGGGCGTCGACCCCGCGGACATGCCGGCGGGCGGTGCGCGCGGCATCGTGTGCGGCGCGCACAACTTCGCGCCGGGCGACCTCGTCGTCGTCGCGCTGCCCGGCTCCGTCCTGCCCGGGCCGTTCGCCATCGCGAGCCGCAAGACGTACGGGCACGTGTCCGACGGGATGATCTGCTCGCAGCGCGAGCTCGGGCTCGGCGAGGACCACGACGGCATCATCGTGCTGCCGCGGCTCGGGTACGCGGCCGAGGACCTCACCCCGGGGCAGGACGCGGTCGCGCTGCTCGGGCTCGGCGACGAGGTCCTGGAGATCAACGTGACGCCGGACCGCGGGTACGCGTTCTCCTACCGCGGCGTCGCGCGCGAGTTCTCGCACTCGACGGGTGCGCGCTTCACGGACCCCGGCCTGCCGGGCTCGCTGCCGACCCCGCCCCCCGCCGCGACCCCCGACGGCTTCCCCGTCGAGGTGGACGACGCGGCGCCGGTCCACGGCGTCGTCGGGTGCGACCGGTTCGTCACGCGCGTCGTGCGGGGGCTCGACCCCGCGGCGCAGACGCCTGCGTGGATGCAGCGCCGCCTCACGGCGTCGGGCATGCGGCCCATCTCGCTCGCGGTCGACGTGACGAACTACGTCATGCTCGACCTGGGCCAGCCCCTGCACGCGTACGACCTCGAGCAGGTCGCGGCGCCGATCGTCGTGCGTCGCGCCGCGCCGGGCGAGCGTCTGGTGACCCTCGACGACGCGGACCGGGCGCTCGACCCCGAGGACCTGCTCATCACGGACAGCCCCGGAGACGTGCGCGGCTCGCGCGTGCTCGGGCTCGCCGGGGTCATGGGCGGGGCGTCCTCCGAGGTCGGCCCGACGACGACGGCCGTGCTGGTCGAGGCCGCGCACTTCGACCCGGTGACGGTCGCGCGCACGTCGCGCCGCCACAAGCTGTCGAGCGAGGCGGCCAAGCGGTTCGAGCGCGGCGTCGACCCGCTGCTGCCCGCGGTCGCGGCGCAGCGCGTGGTCGACCTCCTCGTCGAGCTCGGCGGCGGCACGGCCGACCCCGCGGTGAGCGACCTCGACCGGGTCGAGGCTCCGGCCGCGGTCCGGCTGCCCGTCGGCGAGGCCGCGCGCCTCGTCGGCGTGCCGTACACGCTGGAGCAGGTCGTCGGGACGCTCGGCGCGATCGGGTGCACGGTCGCGGCGGACGACGTGGACGCCACGGGTGTGCTCGTGGTGACCCCGCCGTCGTGGCGGCCCGACCTCACGGAGCCCGCCGAGCTCGTGGAGGAGGTCGCGCGGCTCGTCGGCTACGACGAGATCCCGTCCCTGCTGCCCGCCGCTCCCGGCGGTCGCGGGCTCACGCGCGAGCAGCGCGTGCGCCGGTCGGTCGCCCGGGCGCTCGCGGAGGACGGGTTCGTCGAGACGCTGAGCTACCCGTTCGTCGGGGACGCGGAGCTGGACGCGCTGCGCCTGCCCGCGGACGACGAGCGCCGCCGGGCGCTGCGCCTGCTCAACCCGCTCGCCGACGACCGGCCGCTGATGCGCACGGACCTCCTGAGCACGCTGCTCGAGACGGCGCGCCGCAACGTCGGGCGCGGGCTGGGCGACGTCGCGCTGTTCGAGGTCGGTCTCGTGACGCACCCGCGCGCGGGTGCCCCGGCGGCGCCCGCGCTGCCGGGCGGCGTCCGGCCGTCCGACGACCAGCTCGCCGCGATCGACGCGTCGCTCCCGGCGCAGCCGCGCCACGTGGCGGGCGTCCTCGTCGGTCGCCGCGTGCGTGCCGGCTGGTGGGGAGCGGGCCGTGCCGCGGACTGGACCGACGCGCTCGCGGCGGCCCGGCTCGTGGTGGAGCGTGCCGGCCTCCACGTGGGTGCCGACGTGTCCGTCGTGGCCGACACGGCGCGCGCCCCGTTCCACCCGGGCCGCTGCGCGTGCCTGGAGCTCGCGGACGGGACCGTGGTCGGGCACGCGGGCGAGCTGCACCCCAAGGTGCTGGAGAACCTCGGCCTGCCCGCGCGCACGGTGGCGTTCGAGGTCGACCTGTCCGCGGTCGTCGCCGCCTCGTCGGACGAGCCCGTGCAGGCGACGCCCGTCTCGGGCTTCCCGGCCGCCAAGGAGGACCTCGCGTTCGTGGTGGACGCCGGCGTGACCGCGCAGGCGCTGCGCGACGCGATCGTCGACGGTGCCGGGGAGCTGGTCGAGGACGTCGCGCTGTTCGACGTCTTCACCGGCGAGCAGGTCGGCGCCGGGCGCAAGTCGCTGGCGTTCTCGCTGCGACTGCGCGCCGCCGACCGCACGCTGACGGCGGACGACGTCGCGCGCGTCCGCGAGGGTGCCGTGACGGCCGCGCGCGAGCGCGTGGGCGCGGAGCTGCGGGCGTGAGCGCGGGCGCGGCCGGCCCGGTGGGTGCGGCGGGTACCGTCGCGCCCGCCCGGACGGCGCTCGTCACCGGCGCGTCGCGCGGCATCGGCCGCGCGATCGCCGTCGGCCTCGCCGCGGCCGGTCTCGACGTCGCGCTCCTCGCGCGCGACGCCGCCCGGCTCGCGGGCGTGGCCGACGAGATCGGCGCCCTGACCGTCAGCGGTGCGGGGCGCGCGGTCGTGGTCACGGCCGACGTCACGGACGCCGCCGCGGTCACGGCCGCCGTCGGCGCCGCGCAGGACGCGCTGGGGAGCGTCGACCTGCTCGTCAACAACGCGGGGCGCGTCGACGCCGAGGTGCCGCTCTGGGAGGCGGACCCCGACGAGTGGTGGGCGATCGTCGAGACCAACGTGCGCGGGCCGTTCCTCCTCGCGCACGCCGTCGTCCCCGGCATGCTCGCGCGCGGCGGGGGACGCGTCGTCGACCTCAACAGCGGCGCGGGCTCGCACGACATGGACGGCGCGAGCGCGTACAACGCGAGCAAGACGGCGCTCCTGCGGCTCGGTGCGAACCTGCACCGCTCCGGGTTCGCGCGCGGGCTGCGGACCTTCGAGGTCGCGCCCGGCGTCGTCCAGACCGACATGACGGCGTCGATGGTCATGCACGAGGGTCGCACCGAGTGGACCCCGGTGGAGCGCACGGTCGAGATGGTCGTCGCGATCGCGCGCGGCGAGCTCGACGCGTTCTCGGGAGCGTTCGTGCGCGTGACGCACGACTCCCCGGAGTCGTTGCGCGCCGCGGCCGAGGAGGCCCTCGGCCGCGGGGACGTCCTGCCCGGCCCCGACGCGCGGCGCCTGCGCGTCACGCGCTGGGGCGCGGACGACCCGATGCCGGGAGAGCTCCCGGCCCGCTGACCTCCCACCGGCACGGACGCGACGACCCGCCGCGTCACGGACCCGTCGCACGCCCGACCCGCAGCGCCGCCCGACCCCTCCGGCCGGGCGGCGCTCGTGCGTCCGCGGGTGGCGCGTGCGAGGGGGAGATCACCCGCCATCTGGTTGAAGTTTCACGCACCCATCGGGGATGCTGTGCTGGACACCTGACCAAGTACCGGGCGGACACCGACGTCGCGGCTCGACGACGCCTGGGAGCGACGTATGACGACGGCCCGCCCTGTCCGGCAGTGGAACGGCCTCACCGTTCCCGAGGCCGGCACCTACGCGCTGGACGAGGCGCACAAGCGCATCGGGTTCACCGGGATGCACATGATGGTGTCGCCCGTCCGGGGCGAGTTCACCCGGGCGCGCGCGACCGTCCTGGTCGGCGAGGACCCGCTCGCCTCGGCGGTCTCCGCGACGATCGAGACCGCGAGCCTCACGACGCACCACGAGGAGCGCGACGCGCACCTGCGCAGCCCCGACTTCCTCGACGTCGACGCCTACCCGACGATCGAGTTCCGTAGCACCTCGGTCTGCTGGCAGGGCGAGCAGCAGGACCAGATCCTCGCGTGGGCGCGTCTGCGGAACCGCTCGCCCGAGCGCGCCGAGCTCGCGCCCGAGCGGGTGCAACCCCGGACGGCGCAGGCCGGGCGGTTCCTCGTCGAGGGGCTGCTCACGGTCCGGGGCGTCACGCACCGGACCGTGCTGTCGATGCAGTACGGGGGCGCGCGCCGCGACCCCTACGGCCGCGACATCTTCGGCTTCCACGCCGCGGCCGAGATCGACCGCGAGAGCTTCGGCCTGGTCTGGAACGTGCTGCTCGAGACCGGCGGGTTCCTCGTCGGCAAGAAGATCGGCCTCGAGATCGCGGGGGAGGCGATCCACCAGGCCTGACGCGGTGCGTCGCGTCCGCCGGTCCCCGTGAGACCGGGGGAGGTCGTCCGGCGCGCGGGACGTAGCATGGCGAGCGACACGGGGTGCCCCGACGCGGGGCTGAGATGAGACCCGTCGAACCTGCTCTGGCTCGTACCAGCGAAGGGATGTCCGGCGATGACGCTCGCCCTGCCCCAGCACGACCCCGCACCCCGGCGCGACAGCGCCCGTCGGCCCGCGGGCGGCCGCTCACCCGGCCCGGACGGCGGCCCTGGCGCGCGGCCCTCGCGTCCGCGCGTCCTGTCGATCGCGGGGACCGACCCGACCGGGGGCGCGGGCATCCAGGCGGACCTCAAGTCCTTCGCCGCGCACGGCGCGTACGGCATGGCCGTGACGACGGCGCTCGTCGCGCAGAACACGCACGGCGTCCGCTCCGTGCACGTCCCCGGGCCCGCCTTCCTGCGCGAGCAGCTCGACGCCGTGTCCGACGACGTCGAGATCGACGCCGTGAAGATCGGCATGGTGGCCGACGAGGCCAACGCCCGCGAGATCGGGGCGTGGCTCGACGTGCTCGCGGCCGCGCGGACCGACGCCGGGCTCCAGCGACCCTGGGTCGTCCTCGACCCCGTCATGGTCGCCACGTCGGGGCACCGGCTGCTCGACGCGGGCGCGGAGCAGGCGGTGCGCGACCTCGCGGCCCGGGCCGACGTCGTCACCCCCAACCTGCCCGAGCTGGCCGTCCTCGCGGGCCGCGACGTCGCCACGACCTGGGACGACGCGCTGGCCCAGGCCGCGTCGTACGCGGCGACGAGCGGCGCCGTCGTGCTGCTCAAGGGCGGGCACCTCACCGGCGAGACGTCGCCGGACGCCCTCGTCGTGCCGGCCGCGGTCCCCGGTGCCTCACCCGCGGTCACCACGTTCGACGCGCCCCGCGTCGACACCCCGCACACCCACGGCACGGGGTGCTCGCTCTCCGCGGCGCTCGCGGCCCTGCGCCCGCAGCGCGAGGGCTGGGCGGCGGCCGCGCGCGACGCGAAGGAGTGGCTCACCGGCGCGCTGCGGTCGGGTGCCGCGCTGCAGGTCGGGACGGGCCGGGGCCCGGTCGACCACCTGCACGCCACGTCGCCCGTCGCGCCCGGCTGACCGCGCGGAACGGGTCAGGCGCTCGTCGTCGGCTGCGCGACGGCGCAGTCGTAGCCGGGCGGCCACCAGCGCCAGGTCGCCACGACGTCCTGCGCCGCGACGCCCGCGGGGCGGTCGGCGACGCACGCGTCCGCCTGCTGGCGCAGCCCGACCGTCACCCAGTACACGGCGAGCGCCGCGGCGAGCAGGACGGCGAGGACCGTCACGGCGGGGCGCAGGGCAGGGGAGGGCCCGCCGTCGGACCCGTCCTCCTCGCCAGGCCGCGCGGGCACCCAGTCCCAGCTCACGCGGTGCCCGAGCTCGTGGCCTGCGCCGCTGCGTCGGGGACGAGCAGGACCTTGCCCGTGGTCGCGCGGCCCTCCAGCGCCCGGTGGGCGTCGGCGGCGTCGGCGAGCGGGAACGTGGCGCCGACGCGCACGTGCAGCGTCCCGCCCGCGACCGCGCCGAGGACCTCCGTCGCGCGCTCGACGAGCTCCGCGCGCGTCGCCGTGTGGTCGGCGAGCTTGGGCCGCGTGAGGAAGAGCGACCCGCCTGCGTTGAGCCGCTGCGGGTCGAACGGCGGGACCTGCCCGGACGAGCCGCCGTACAGCACGAGCGTGCCCCGACGGCGCAGCGACGCGAGCGACGCGTCGAACGTGTCCTTGCCCACCGAGTCGTACACCGCCGCGACGCCCTCGCCGCCCGTGAGCCCGCGCACGACCTCCGGCAGCTCCGCGGTGAGGTCCGCGAACGCCGTGTACTGGATCGCGTGCTCGGCGCCCGCGCCGCGGGACAGATCGGCCTTCTCGGGCGTCGAGACCGTCGAGATCACGTGCGCGCCCCGCGCCACGAGCATCTGCGTCAGGAGCAGCCCGACGCCGCCCGCGCCCGCGTGCACGAGCACCCGGTCGCCCGGGCGGACCGGGTAGGACGAGGTGCACAGGTAGTGCGCGGTGAGGCCCTGGAGCGCGACGGCGGTCGCGTCCTCGAGCGACACGGCGTCGGGGACGTGCAGCGCCTGGGCGGCGTCCACGACGACGAGGTCCGCGTACGACCCGGGCGCCTCGGTCCACACGACGCGGTCGCCGACGGTGAAGCCCTCGACGCCGTCGCCCACCTCGGCGACCACGCCCGCGCCCTCGCTGCCGACCACGTGCGGGTACTCCGTCGCGTACACGCCCGAGCGCTTGTACGTGTCGATGAAGTTCACGCCCGCGACGGCGGACCGGACGAGGAGCTGGCCGGGGCCCGGCGAGGGGTCGGGCAGCTCGGTGTGGTCGAGGACCTCGGGGCCGCCCGCCGCGCGGGCCACGATCGCGTGCATGGCCCCAGCCTAGGGTCGGCCGGCGCCCCCGGCCGCCCCGACCACGACGGTGGACGACACCGCCGCGGCGCCGCCGGGGTCGTCCCCGACCAGGCGGGGCGGGCGGGTGTGCCCGGCCGTCGCGTGCCACCGCCCGAACCGGCGCTCGACGCGCACCGGGTGGTCGAAGCAGCGCGTGACGTGCTCCGTGACGAGCACGTCCTCGGCGGCTCCCGCGACGACGACGCGGCCGTGCGCGAGCAGGAGCGCGTGGCTCGTCGTGGTGGGCAGCTCCTCGAGGTGGTGCGTCACCAGCACCGAGGCGACGTGCGGGCGGGTCGCGCGCACGGCGTCGAGCGTCTCGAGGAGCTGCTCGCGCGCGGCGACGTCGAGCCCGGTCGACGGCTCGTCGAGCAGCAGGAGGGCGGGGTCGGGCAGGAGCGCGCGCGCCACGAGAGCCCGCCCGCGCTCGCCCTGGGAGAGCGTCGGCCAGGGGTCGTGCGCGCGGTGCGCGAGGCCGAGGTCGGCGACCAGTCCCCGGGCGAGGGTGACCTCGTCCGGGGTCGGCTGCCAGCGGGGACGCCAGTCGACGGTCCCCGTGAGGCCGGTCAGGGTCACCTCGAGCACGGTCAGCGGCGAGCGCAGGTCGTGACGCGGGTCGACGTGGCCGATGCGGCGGTGCAGGGTCTGGATGTCCACGCGGCCCAGGCGCTCGCCGAGCACGTGGACCGTGCCCCGGGTCGGGTGGCGGCGCGCCCCGCAGAGCCCGAGGATCGTGCTCTTGCCCGCGCCGTTCGGTCCGAGCAGCGCCCAGTGCTCGCCCGCCCGGACGACGAGGTCGACGCCGCCGAGGATCGCCCGCCCCTCCCGCACCAGGTCGACGCCGCGCAGGGACAGGACCTCGGCGCTCACCGCTCGCCGCCCGTCGCACCGGGGCCGCGCCCGGCGACCTTCGCGTGGACGGCTGCGAGGTGCTCGCGCGCGGCCGCGGACGCGCGGACGGCGTCGCGGTCGCGCACCGCGTCGAGGATCGCCTCGTGCGCGTCCTGGTCGTGCCGGTGCGCCTCGCCCGCGCGGTCGAGGTCGACCATCACGACCATCGCGCGGCGCAGGCGCGGGACGAAGGTCGCGAACAGCTCGCCGAGCACCGCGTTGTGCGCGGCGTCGACGACCGCCCGGTGGAAGACGAGGTCCGCGTCCACGTACTCGGCGGCCGACGACGTCGCCGGGACCTGCCCGCGGCGGGAGAGCGCCGTCGTCATCGCACGGAGGTCCGCGGGGGTGCGGCGCGCGGCGGCGAGGCCGGCAGCCTCGGTCTCGAGGGCAGCGCGGACCTCCAGCACGTCGATGATCTCCCCGCGGCGCAGCACCTCGTCCCAGTCGTCCGCGGTGTCGGTCGACACGACGTACACGCCCGACCCCTGCCGGCTGTCGAGCACGCCGCGCCCCGCGAGCTGGCGGATCGCCTCGCGGACGGTGGAGCGTCCGACGCCGAGCTCGGTCGCGAGCGCCTGCTCGCCGGGGAGCCGGTGGTCGAGGGGCCAGACGCCGGACCGCACGCGGTCGAGCAGGAGCTCGGCCGCCTGGTCCGCGAGGGGGCGCCGGTGCAGCGCGGTCATGGATCACCTCTCAGGTTGTCTGAGGACTTGTCGCGCGCTAGCGTACCCGTCATGTCCTGGACGGCGCTCCTCCTTCGGCGCCACGGCGGGGTCTGACCGGACCGGCTCCCCGCCGTGGGGAACCGTCGCGCGCCGGTCGCCCACCGCCCCGCTCCCGCGGGGCGCGACCCGAAGGACAGCCAGACCATGACCGCTCTCACTTCCACGCGCACCCCCGGCACCTCGACCGGCGGCAGCGCGGCCCCGTCCGCGTCCCCCTGGAACCGCCAGCGACCCTCGCGCATGCCGTCGTCCCGCTACACCGACGTCCACGCGCGGGTCGAGGTGCCGGAGCTGCCCGACCGTCGGTGGCCCTCGCGCCGCCTCACCCAGGCGCCGCTGTGGGTCCCCGTCGACCTGCGCGACGGCAACCAGGCGCTCGCGGAACCGATGGACCCGGCGCGCAAGCGCCGCTTCTTCGAGCTGCTCGTCGCCATGGGCTACACCGAGATCGAGGTGGGCTACCCGTCGGCGTCGCAGACCGACTTCGACTTCGTGCGCCTGCTCGCCGAGACCGACTTCGCGCCCGAGCACGTCACGGTCGTCGTGTTCACCGCCGCGCGGGCGGACCTGATCGCGCGCACGTTCGAGGCCGTCCGGGGCCTGCGCAACCCCGTCGTCGTCCACGTCTACACCGCGACGGCGCCCGTCTGGCGCGACGTCGTCCTCGGCCGCGACCGCGAGGACCTCGCGCGTCTCGTCACCGACGCCGGGACCGACGTGCTGCGGCACGCAGGCGACGACCCGCGCGTCCGCTTCGAGTTCTCGCCCGAGGTCTTCAACCTCACCGAGCCCGACTACGTGCTCGACGTGTGCGACCGCATGACGACGCTCTGGGACGCGACGCCCGAACGGCCGGTGATCCTCAACCTGCCCGCCACGGTCGAGGTCGCGACGCCCAACGTCTACGCCGACCAGATCGAGTACATGGACCGGAACCTCGCACGGCGCGATGGCGTCATCCTCTCGGTCCACCCGCACAACGACCGCGGCACCGGCGTCGCGTGCGCCGAGCTCGCCGTCCTCGCCGGCGCGCAGCGCGTCGAGGGGTGCCTCTTCGGCAACGGCGAGCGCACCGGGAACGTCGACCTCGTCACGCTCGGCCTCAACCTGCACGCGCAGGGCGTCGACCCGATGGTCGACTTCTCCGACCTCGACGGGATCCGGGACGTCGTCGTCGCGTGCAACCGGATCGACGTGCACCCGCGCCACCCCTACGTGGGCGAGCTGGTCCACACCGCCTACTCCGGCACGCACCAGGACGCGATCCGCAAGGGCATGGCCCGGCACCGGGCCGACGCCGCGGCGTCGGGCCTCGATCCCGCGCAGGCGCCGTGGCGCGTGCCCTACCTGCCCGTCGACCCCGCCGACCTCGGGCGGACGTACGAGGCCCTCGTCCGCGTGAGCAGCCAGTCCGGCAAGGGCGGCGTCGCGTACGTGCTGCACTCCGTCCACGGCCTCGAGCTGCCCCGCGGCCTCCAGGTCGACCTCGCGCGCCGCGTCCAGGAGCACGCCGACACCACCGGCACCGAGGTGACGCCCGACGCGCTCCTCGCGCTGTTCGACGACGTCTATGCCGGTCCCGGAGCCGTCGAGCCCGTCTCCTGGACGAGCCACCGCACCGACCACGGGACCGAGCGCCTCGACCTCGTGCTCACCGTCGACGGCGCGCAGGTCACCACCTCCGGGACCGGTGCCGGTGCGGTCGACGCCCTCGTCGACGCGCTCGCCCGCCTCGGCCGGCCCGTCGAGATCCTCTCGCTCGCCCAGCAGTCCGTCGGCCAGGGCAGCGACGCGACCGCCGTGACCTACCTCGAGCACCGCGGCCCCGACGGCGCCCCGCGCTGGACCGTGGGCCGCGACACCTCCGTCCTCGGCGCGAGCGTCCGCGCGGTCTGCGCGGCGACAGCCTGAGCTCGTCAGCCCCGCGGCCCCCGCTCGAGCCGTACACGTGGTGATGAGACGCGAGAAATGGCCCCGAGGACGAGGCTCCGATGGGCCACTTCTCGCATCTCGGCCGGGGACCACCCGCCACGCGGGCGGTACGACATCCCACGCCCGGACTGGGCGTGACGGCCGGACCGGGGGCTGCGGGTCGTGCGGTGACGGGCAGGACGAGCGGTGGGGTCGGACCGTGTGCGCAGGACGTCAGAGGCGCACTCCGAGAACCCCCGCACGACAGACCAGGGTGACGGTGCGCCAGTCCCAGCACACGGTCCGACCCCACCGCGGACCCGACCACGCGGGCACGAGACCCGACCCCACCGCGGACCCGACCACGCGGGCACGAGACCCGACCCCACCGCGGACCCGACGCGTACCGTGGGCGGGACCTTCGACCCGCGCGTTGCATAAGTATGTATAGTGATGCATATGACGATCAGAGTCGCGGTCGCGGGTGCGTCCGGGTACGCAGGCGGAGAGACGCTCCGCCTGCTCGCCGGGCACCCGGAGGTGGAGATCGGCGCCGTCACGGCGCACAGCAACGCGGGGTCGCTCCTCGGTGAGCACCAGCCGCACCTGCGATCCCTCGCCGACCGTGTGCTCCTGCCGACGACGGTCGAGCACCTGGCGGGGCACGACGTCGTCGTGCTCGCGCTGCCGCACGGCGCGTCGGGCGAGATCGCGGCGCAGCTCCGGGACGACGTGCTCGTGCTGGACCTGGGCGCGGACCACCGGCTGGAGTCCGCGGCGGACTGGGTGGCGTTCTACGGCTCCGAGCACGCGGGGACGTGGCCGTACGGGCTGCCGGAGCTGCTGCGCACGAGCGACGCCGGCGCGGGCGCGAGCGAGACGAAGCAGCGCGAGCGGCTCGCGGGAGCGCGCCGCATCGCGGTGCCGGGCTGCAACGTCACGGCGGTCACGCTCGGCATCCAGCCCGGTGTCGCGGCGGGTCTCGTCGAGGGACGCGACCTCGTCGCGGTGCTCGTCAACGGGTACTCGGGCGCGGGCAAGTCGCTCAAGCCGCACCTGCTCGCCTCCGAGGCGCTCGGCTCGGCCCAGCCGTACGCCGTCGGCGGGTCGCACCGGCACATCCCGGAGATCGCGCAGAACCTGCGGGCCGCGGGGGCCCCGGCCGTGAGCATCTCGTTCACGCCCACCCTGGTCCCGATGTCGCGCGGCATCCTCGCCACGGTGACGGCACGCCTGTCCGACGACGCCGCGCGCCTCGACCCCGCGGAGCTCGACGCGCGCGTGCGCCGCGCCTGGGAGGACGCGTACGTCGGCGAGCCGTTCGTCCGGGTGCTGCCCGTGGGGCAGTGGCCGACGACGGCCATGACGCTGGGCGCCAACACGGCGCTCGTCCAGGTCGCGGTCGACCACGCCGCGGGTCGCGTCGTCACCGTCACGGCGATCGACAACCTCGTCAAGGGCACCGCGGGCGCCGCGGTGCAGTCCATGAACATCGCGCTCGGCCTGCCGCAGACGGCGGGCCTCACGACCGAGGGGGTCGCACCGTGACCGTCACCACCCCGCAGGGCTTCCGGGCCGCCGGCGTCGCCGCCGGGCTCAAGTCCACGGGCGCCCGCGACGTCGCGCTCGTCGTCAACGACGGGCCGCTCGACGTCGCGGCTGCCGTGCTCACGACGAACCGCGTGTTCGCCGCGCCGGTCGCGTGGACGCGGCAGGCCGTGAGCGACGGGCGCGCGACGGCCGTCGTGCTCAACTCGGGCGGCGCGAACGCGTGCACGGGGCCGGAGGGCTTCGCCGACACGCACCGGACCGCGGAGCACGTCGCGGACGTGCTCGCGACCTCCGCGGGCGACGTGCTCGTCTGCTCGACGGGCCTCATCGGCGTGCGGCTGCCCCTGGAGAAGCTGCTCGCCGGGGTCGACGCCGCCGCCGCGGCGCTCGCGGACCCGGTCGCCACGGTCGACGGCGGCGGGGACGCCGCGCTGGCGATCATGACGACGGACACCGTGCCCAAGACGGTCTCCGTGGTCCGCGAGGTCTCGGACGCGACCGCGACGGACGGCGCCGCGACGTGGTCCGTGGGCGGCATGGCGAAGGGCGCGGGCATGCTCGCGCCGGGCCTCGCGACCATGCTGTGCGTGCTCACGACGGACGCCGTCGTCGACGCCGCGACGGCCGACGCCGCGCTGCGCGCCGCGACCCGTACCACGTTCGACCGCGTCGACTCCGACGGCTGCATGTCGACGAACGACACGGTGATCCTCCTGGCCTCCGGCGCGTCCGGGGTCGAGGTGACGCTCGACGAGCTCACGGACGCCGTGACCGAGGCCAGCGCCTCGCTCGCGCGCCAGCTCGTGGCCGACGCCGAGGGTGCGAGCCACGACGTCGCCGTCACCGTGGTGAACGCGTCGAGCGAGGACGCCGCGGTCGCGGTCGCGCGCGCGGTGACGCGCTCGAACCTCTTCAAGGCCGCGATCTTCGGCAACGACCCGAACTGGGGGCGCATCGTGTCGGCCGTCGGGACGGTCCCCGAGGACGTCGCGCCGTTCGACGCGCTCCTGCTCGACGTGTCGGTGAACGACGTCCAGGTCTGCCGGGCCGGGGGAGTGGGCGAGCCGCGCGAGCTCGTCGACCTCGCGGCCGAGCGCGAGGTGCGCGTCGAGATCGACCTGCACGCCGGCTCCGCGACCGCGACGGTCTGGACCAACGACCTCACGCACGACTACGTCCACGAGAACAGCGCGTACTCCTCATGAGCGACCCGACCACTCCCACGCCCCACCCGGATGACGCCGCGTTCGACACGCGCACCGACCTGCGCCCCGAGCAGAAGGCCGAGGTGCTCGTCGAGGCCCTGCCGTGGCTGGAGGAGTTCGCCGGCGCGCTCGTCGTCGTCAAGTACGGCGGCAACGCCATGGTCGACGACACGCTCAAGGCCGCGTTCGCGCAGGACATGGTGTTCCTGCGCCGCGTCGGCCTCCGCCCCGTCGTCGTGCACGGCGGGGGCCCGCAGATCTCCGCGATGCTCGACCGGCTCGGCATCGAGTCCGAGTTCCGCGGCGGCCTGCGCGTCACGACGCCGGAGGCGATGGACGTCGTGCGCATGGTGCTCACGGGCCAGGTCTCGCGCGAGCTCGTCGGCCTCATCAACGCGCACGGCCCGTACGCCGTCGGGCTCTCGGGCGAGGACGGCGGCCTGCTCCAGGCGCAGCGCCGGCACGCGACGGTCGACGGCGAGCCCGTCGACGTCGGCCTCGTCGGCGACGTCGTCGAGGTGCACCCCGCCGCGGTCCAGGACCTGCTCGACGCCGGGCGCATCCCCGTCGTCTCGACGATCGCGCCCGACCTCGAGGACCCGACCCAGGTGCTCAACGTCAACGCGGACACCGCGGCCGCGGCGCTCGCGGTCGCGCTCGGCGCGAAGAAGCTCGTCGTCCTGACCGACGTCGAGGGTCTGTACACGTCCTGGCCGGACAAGGACTCGCTCGTCGCGCAGATCACGCGCTCCGAGCTCGCGACGCTCCTGCCGTCCCTGTCCGCGGGCATGGTCCCCAAGATGGAGGCGTGCCTGCGCGCCGTCGAGGGCGGCGTCCCCGCGGCGACGGTCATCGACGGCCGCGTACCGCACTCGACGCTGCTCGAGGTCTTCACCACCCAGGGCAACGGGACCATGGTCGTCCCGGACCCGCTCGGCGCCGCCCGGTCCGAGGCCACCACGACCGCGGGAGGCGCCGCGTGAACCAGCTCGACCACCCGACGGGCGCGCCCGCGCCCGCGACGACGAGCGCCGTGACGGCTCCGGGCGACGGCTCCGTCGCCCAGTGGACCGACCGGTACGCGCACGCCGTCATGGACACGTTCGGCCCGCCGCAGCGCGTCCTCGTGCGCGGCGAGGGCGCGTACGTCTGGGACGCCGACGGGAAGCGGTACCTCGACCTGCTCGCGGGGATCGCGGTCAACGCGCTCGGCCACGCCCACCCGACGCTCACGGCCGCGGTCTCCGCCCAGCTCGGCACGCTCGGTCACGTCTCGAACTTCTTCGGGACCCCGACGCAGATCGCGCTCGCCGAGCGCCTCCTGACGCTCGCGGAGGCGCCCGAGGGGTCGCGCGTGTTCTTCACGAACTCGGGCACCGAGGCCAACGAGGCGGCGTTCAAGATGACGCGCCGGAACAACGACACCGGACGTCGCACGCGCGTCCTCGCGCTCCAGGGCGGCTTCCACGGCCGGTCGATGGGCGCGCTCGCGCTGACGTCGAAGGCCGCGTACCGCGAGCCCTTCGAGCCGCTCCCGGGCGGTGTGGAGTTCGTCGTGTTCGACGACGTCCCCGCGCTGGAGGAGGCGTTCTCTCCTGCCGCGGTGGCCGAGCGCGGCGAGGTCGCGGCGCTCGTCGTCGAGCCGGTGCAGGGCGAGGCGGGCGTGCGGTCGCTCTCGCCCGGCTACCTCGTCGCGGCGCGCGAGCTCACGGCGCGCCACGGCGCGCTGCTCGTGCTCGACGAGGTGCAGACCGGCGTCGGGCGCACGGGCTCGTGGTTCGCGTACCAGCAGCAGGAGGTGGGCGGCGGGATCGTGCCCGACGTCGTCACGCTCGCCAAGGGCCTCGGCGGCGGGTTCCCCGTGGGTGCCGTCGTGGCGTACGGCGAGCGGGCGGCGACGCTGCTCGGCCGCGGTCAGCACGGCACGACGTTCGGCGGCAACCCGGTCGCCGCCGCGGCGGCGCTCGCGACGCTGGGCGTCATCGAGCGGGACGACCTCCTGCAGAACGTCCGGACGGTCGGCAGGCTCCTGCGCGACGAGATCTCCTCGGCGGGCAACCCGCTCGTCGCCGGGGTACGGGGGCGCGGCCTGCTGCTCGCCGTCCAGCTCACCCGGCCCGTCGCGGCCGACGTCGCGCGCGCGGCGCTCGACGCGGGGTTCGTCGTGAACGCCGTCGCGCCCGACGCGATCCGGCTCGCGCCGCCCCTGGTCCTCACGCCCGAGCAGGCGCGCGACGCCGTCGGGTTCTTCGCGACCGTCGCCGTCCCGGCCGACCCGACCGCCGCGTCGGCCAACCCCGCCGGGTCCGGCGCGACCCCCACACCTACCGGCCCCACGACGAGGAGCTCCTGATGGCCCCCCGGCACTTCCTGCGCGACGACGACCTGACGCCCGCCGAGCAGCGGCAGGTCCTCGAGATCGGTCTCGCGTTCCGCGACGACCGCACGTTCCGTCAGCCGCTCGCCGGCCCGCAGGGCGTGGCGGTGCTGTTCGACAAGCCGACGCTGCGCACGCAGCTCTCGTTCGCGACGGGCGTCGCCGAGCTCGGGGGCTTCCCGGTCGTCGTGGACGGCCGGCTCGCCCAGGTCGGCGTGCGCGAGTCCGTCGCGGACGTCACGCGCGTGCTCGACCGGCAGGCGTCGGCGATCGTGTGGCGCACGTTCGGGCAGGACCGCCTCGAGGAGATGGCGGCGATCAGCCGGGTGCCGGTCGTCAACGCCCTGACCGACGACTTCCACCCGTGCCAGATCCTCGCGGACCTCCTCACGGTCGCCCAGCTCCGCGGCGGGACGGGGGCGCTCGCGGGCCAGACGCTCGCGTACGTCGGCGACGGCGCGAACAACATGGCGCACTCCTACCTGCTCGGCGGCGCGACCGCGGGCCTGCACGTGCGGATCGGGACTCCCGACGGGTACCCGCCGCACCCCGTCTTCGTCGCCGACGCGGAGCGGATCGCCGCCGAGACCGGCGGGTCGGTGCTGGTCACGTCCGACCCGGTCGAGGCCGTCGCGGGGGCGGACGTCGTCGCGACCGACACGTGGGTGTCGATGGGGGACGAGGCCCAGGCCGAGCAGCGCGCGCTCCCGTTCGTGCCCTACCAGGTGAACGACGAGCTCCTCGCGCACGCGAAGGACGACGCGATCGTCCTGCACTGCCTGCCCGCGTACCGCGGCAAGGAGATCACCGTGGAGGTCATCGACGGGCCGCGCTCGGCGGTGTGGGACGAGGCGGAGAACCGGCTGCACGCGCAGAAGGCGCTGCTCACGTTCCTCCTGGAGCGGTCGTGACCGAGGCCCGCACCGCGACGACGAAGACGGCGCGCCACGCGCGCATCGCCGAGATCGTGCGCCGCACCGAGATCCACTCGCAGGCCGAGCTCGCGCGCGAGCTCGAGCGCGAGGGGCTGTCGGTGACGCAGGCGACGCTCTCGCGCGACCTCATCGAGCTGCGCGCCGAGAAGGTGCGCGGCGCGTCGGGCGCGCTCGTGTACGCCGTGCCGGGGGAGGGCGGCGACCGCAGCGTGCAGACCGCGGAGTCGCCCGAGTACCTCGCGGCCCGGCTCGCGCGCCTGTGCTCGGAGATGCTCGTCTCCGCGGAGGCGTCCGCGAACCTCGTCGTGCTGCGCACGCCCCCGGGGGCCGCGAACTACCTCGCGTCGGCGATCGACCACTCCGTCCTGCCGCACGTGCTCGGCTGCATCGCGGGCGACGACACGATCCTCGTCATCGCGCGCGACCCCGACGGCGGCGCCGACCTCGCGCGGCGCTTCCTCGAGCTGTCCGGACCCCTGGGCGGGACCCTCCCGGGCACGCCCGACTGACCGGCGTCGGACCGCCCTCCGCTCGACCGGCGCGACCGGGCCGTCCTGCGACACTGGACCACAGACCCCACCCGCACGTCACAGAAAGAGACCGTCATGACTGAACGCGTCGTGCTCGCCTACTCGGGCGGCCTGGACACGTCGGTGGCCATCGGCTGGATCGCCGAGGCCACGGGCGCCGAGGTCGTCGCCGTCGCGGTCGACGTCGGCCAGGGCGGGGAGGACCTCGAGGTCATCCGGCAGCGCGCCCTGGACTGCGGCGCCGTCGAGGCGTACGTCGCCGACGCGCGCGACGAGTTCGCGGCCGAGTACTGCATGCCCGCGCTGCGCGCGAACGGCCTCTACCTCGACCGCTACCCGCTCGTCTCGGCGATCTCGCGCCCCGTCATCGTCAAGCACCTCGTGCGCGCCGCGCGCCAGTTCGGCGCGACGACCGTCGCGCACGGCTGCACCGGCAAGGGCAACGACCAGGTGCGCTTCGAGGTCGCGACGACGTCGCTCGCGCCCGAGCTCAAGACGATCGCGCCCGTGCGCGACCTCGCGCTGACGCGCGAGAAGGCCATCGAGTACGCGGAGAAGCACTCCCTGCCCATCGCGACGACCAAGCACAACCCGTTCTCGATCGACCAGAACGTGTGGGGCCGCGCGGTCGAGACCGGCTTCCTCGAGGACATCTGGAACGCCCCGACCAAGGACGTCTACAACTACACCGACGACCCGACGTTCCCGCCCGTCGCGGACGAGGTCGTCATCACGTTCGAGCAGGGCATCCCGATCGCGCTCGACGGCGTCGCCGTGACGCCGCTGCAGGCGATCCAGGAGATGAACCGCCGCGCGGGCGCGCAGGGCGTCGGGCGCATCGACATCGTCGAGGACCGCCTCGTCGGGATCAAGTCCCGCGAGGTCTACGAGGCCCCGGGCGCCATCGCGCTCATCGCCGCGCACCAGGAGCTCGAGAACGTCACCCTGGAGCGCGAGCAGGCCCGATTCAAGCGCGGCGTGGAGCAGCGCTGGACCGAGCTCGTCTACGACGGCATGTGGTTCAGCCCGCTCAAGCGCTCGCTCGACGTGTTCGTCGACGACACGCAGCGTTACGTCTCCGGCGACGTGCGCCTCGTGCTGCACGGCGGGCGCGCGACCGTCACCGGCCGCCGCTCGGAGGCGAGCCTGTACGACTTCAACCTGGCGACCTACGACGAGGGCGACTCGTTCGACCAGTCGCAGGCCAAGGGATTCATCGAGATCTACGGTCTCACCGCGAAGCTCGCCGCCGCGCGCGACGAGAAGTTCGGCAACGGTGTGGACCTCGGGGCAGGAGCACTGTGAGCACGCACGACCAGCAGGGACCGGAGTCGACCACGTCCGCCGAGGGCGCGGCGGCAGCGGAGGCGGACGGCGCGAGCGGGCGCGTGAGCCTCTGGGGCGGCCGCTTCGCCGGCGGTCCCGCCGACGCGCTCGCCGCGCTGAGCAAGTCGACGCACTTCGACTGGCGCCTCGCGGGCCAGGACGTCGCGGGCTCGAAGGCCCACGCGAAGGTCCTGCACGCCGCGGGCCTGCTCGACGACGACGAGCTCGACGGCATGCTCGCGGCGCTCGAGCGGCTGCGCGAGGACGTCGCGTCGGGCACGTTCGTCGCGGCCGACGACGACGAGGACGTGCACACCGCTCTCGAGCGCGGCCTCATCGAGCGGGCCGGTCCCGAGCTCGGCGGCAAGCTGCGCGCCGGCCGGTCGCGCAACGACCAGATCGCGACGCTGACGCGCATGTACCTGCGCGACGAGGCGCGCACGATCGCGCGACTCGTGCTCGACGTCGTCGACGCGCTGATCGAGCAGGCCGCCGCGCACCCGGGCGCGGCCATGCCCGGCCGTACGCACCTCCAGCACGCCCAGCCGGTGCTCCTCGCGCACCACCTGCTCGCCCACGCGTGGCCGCTGCTGCGCGACGTCGACCGGTTCATCGACTGGGACGTGCGCGCCGCGCGCTCGCCGTACGGGTCGGGGGCGCTCGCGGGCTCGTCCCTGGGCCTCGACCCGGCGGCCGTCGCCGCCGAGCTCGGGTTCGACGGCCCGGTCGAGAACTCGATCGACGGCACCGCGTCGCGCGACGTCGTCGCGGAGTTCGCGTTCGTCGCGGCGATGCTGGGCGTCGACCTCTCGCGCCTCGCGGAGGAGGTCATCCTCTGGGCGACCAAGGAGTTCGGCTTCGTGCGCCTGCACGACTCCTACTCCACGGGGTCGAGCATCATGCCGCAGAAGAAGAACCCCGACGTCGCCGAGCTCGCGCGCGGCAAGGCGGGCCGCCTCATCGGCGACCTGTCGGGCCTGCTCGCCACGCTCAAGGGCCTGCCGCTCGCGTACAACCGCGACCTGCAGGAGGACAAGGAGCCCGTGTTCGACCAGGTCGACACGCTCGAGGTGCTCCTGCCCGCGTTCTCCGGCATGGTCGCGACGCTCGTGTTCGACACCGAGCGCATGGCCTCGCTCGCGCCGCAGGGGTTCTCGCTCGCGACGGACGTCGCCGAGTGGCTCGTGCGCGAGGGCGTGCCGTTCCGCGTCGCGCACGAGGTCGCCGGGGCGTGCGTGCGCGTGTGCGAGGAGCGCGGCATCGAGCTGTGGGACCTCTCGGACGACGACCTCGCGTCGATCTCCGAGCACCTCACGCCCGGCGTGCGCGACGTGCTGAGCGTCGAGGGCTCGCTCGCGTCGCGCGACGCGGTCGGCGGCACCGCCCCCGTCCGGGTCGCCGAGCAGCTCGAGGCCGCGAAGGAGCGCTCGGCCGAGTACCGCTTCTGGGCCCAGGACTGACGGCGCCCAGGCCGAGGGTGCGTGCGTGAGCGTCGACCAGGACGTGCTCGCGGACCTCGTGCGCCGCGTGCGCGACGCCGTCCCGCGCCTCGGCTCGTCGACCGGCCCGTCGCCCCGCCCGGGCGACGGGCCGGCTCGAGGCGGGGCGACGCCGTCGGGCACCCGGCTCGTGGTGGTCGACGGGCCGGCGGGCTCGGGCAAGACGACGCTCGCCGCCCAGCTGGGCGAGGCTCTGCCCGCGCAGGTCCTCCACATGGACGACCTGTACGAGGGCTGGCGGGGGCTCGAGCCCGCGTGGAGCCGTCTGGAGGAGTGGGTCCTCGCGCCCCTCGCCGCGGGTCGTCCGGGTCGGTACCGCCGCTTCGACTGGACGCTCGACCGCTTCGCCGAGTGGCACGACGTCGCCCCGGCGCCGTACCTGGTCGTCGAGGGGTGCGGGGCGGGTCGCCGCGAGGCGGACGGCGTGGCCGCGCTGCGCCTGTGGGTCGAGGCCCCGGACGACGAGCGGCTGCGCCGCGGGCTCGAGCGGGACGGCGAGGACCAGCGCACCCACTGGCTCGCCTGGATGGCCGACGAGCGCGCGCACTACGCGCGCAACGCCTCGCGCGAGCGCGCGGACGTCGTGCTCGACGGGTGGGGGAATGTCGTGCGCGCGGCGGACCGATGATCGCCGGCCGCGACGGCGTGTCCGTCGCGCAGGTCGAGGCCGCCCGGTCCGCCTGGTCCCGCGCGGTCCGGGTGACCGACGGCCTCGTGGCCGGGGTGACGACGTTCGCCGTCGTGGGCACGGCGACCGCCGTCGTCCTCGCCGCGACCGCCCGCACGGCGACGCTCTCGACCTGGTTCCTCCTCCCGAGCCGTAGCAGCACCAGGTCGGGGACGTGGTGGGTGTGGGACGTCCCGACCGACCACGTGTGGTGGATCACCCTGGCCGTCCTGCTGCCGCCCGCGATCGCGACGCTCGTCGGCGCGCGGCGGACGCGCCGTCGACGTGCCGACGTCGAGGCCGGGCTCGCCCGTGAGGGCGGACGCCTGCCCGTGGCCGCTCCACCGGCGCCGAGAGCCCGGCGCGGCCCACGGGGCGTGCCCACCGCGGCGCAGCGACGTGCCCGGGACGCCGCAGCGGCCCGCCGTCGCGTCGTCCGGCAGTGGCGCTGGGTCGAGCTCCGGCGTGCGCACCCGGCACCGGTCGCGCTCCTGGGCGCGGTCGTGGCCGCGACCGCGGGGCCGTGGTGGGTGCTCGCCCTCGTCGTCGCCTGGTCCGGCGACGCGGTCCCGGACCGCCTGCGGAGCGCCGCGGCCGGCTGCTGGGTTCCCGCCCTGTGGGTGAGCACCGCCCTGGTCGCCGTCCTGGCCGTGCACGTGGGCCGGCGGCCGCGCGAGCACGGCGGGGCGTAGATTGCCCACGACGGAAGGTGGTGCGAAGGTGACGGACGCCGTGACGCAGACGACGGGGGGCGGGGAGCCGCGCGTCGTCGGACCGTGGGACGTCCCGGCGCGGGGGTGGTACGCGCGCGACGTCCACGAGGTCGCGCGCGACCTGCTCGGGTCGTTCCTCACCCGACGCAGCGACGCGGGCGACGTCACCCTGCGGATCACGGAGGTCGAGGCGTACGACGGCGAGCGCGACCCGGGCTCCCACGCCTTCCGCGGGCGGACCGAGCGCAACCGCGCCATGTTCGGCGAGCCCGGCCGGCTGTACGTGTACCGGCACCTCGGGCTGCACCACTGCGTGAACGTCGTGTGCGGGCCGGTGGGCCGCGCGTCCGCCGTCCTGCTGCGCGCGGGCGAGGTGACCGACGGCGTCGACCTCGCCCGGTCGCGACGGCTCGTCGCCGGGAGGTGCGACTCGGACCGCCAGATCGCGCGGGGGCCCGCGCGCCTCGCGGTCGCGCTCGACCTGGACCTGCGCCAGTACGGCGCCGAGCTGACGGACCCCGACGGGGAGCTCGTGCTGCACCGCGCGTCCGCGGGGCCGCTGCGTCCCGCGATCGCGACCGGTCCGAGGGTCGGGGTCTCCGGCGACGGGGGAGACGGCGACCTCTACCCGTGGCGCTCCTGGCTCGCGGGGGACCCCACGGTCTCGGCCTACCGCCGGGTGAGCGCCCGCGCGCGGTGAGCGCCCGCCCGGTGGGCGGTGGACGTCGGACGTCGCGCGGCACGGCAGACTAGGACCCGCTGCCGCACGGCAGCATCGGACGTGCCCGGTCCACGGGTACTCGACGAAGGAGCAGAAGTGAGCGACGTTCTCGACGAGCTGCAATGGCGGGGCCTGGTGGCGCAGTCCACCGACGAGGCCGCGCTGCGCGCCGCGCTGGCCGAGGGCCCGATCACGTACTACTGCGGCTTCGACCCGACGGCGCCGAGCCTCCACCACGGCCACCTCGTGCAGCTCGTCGTGCTGCGTCACCTCCAGCTCGCGGGCCACCGCGCCGTGGCGCTCGTGGGCGGGGCGACGGGCATGATCGGCGACCCGCGCCAGTCGGGGGAGCGGGTGCTCAACACCAAGGAGACCGTCGCGGAGTGGACCGAGCGGCTGAAGTCGCAGGTGTCACGCTTCCTCGACTTCGAGGGGGACAACCCCGCCCGGCTCGTGAACAACCTCGACTGGATCTCCGAGCTGTCGGCGATCGACTTCCTGCGCGACGTCGGCAAGCACTACCGCCTCGGCACGATGCTCGCGAAGGACACCGTCGCGCGCCGCCTGCGCTCGGAGGAGGGGATCAGCTTCACCGAGTTCAGCTACCAGATCCTCCAGGGGATCGACTTCCTCGAGCTGTACCGCCGGCACGGCGTGTCCCTCCAGACGGGGGGCAACGACCAGTGGGGCAACCTGCTGTCGGGCGTCGAGCTCATCCGCAAGACCGAGGGCGCGGCCGTGCACGTCCTCACGACGCCGCTCATCACCAAGGCCGACGGGACCAAGTTCGGCAAGACGGAGGGCGGGGCGGTCTGGCTCGCGCCCGACATGATGAGCCCGTACGCCTTCTACCAGTACTGGCTCAACGCCGCGGACGAGGACGTGGTGGGCTGGCTGAAGATCTTCACGTTCCGCACGCGCGAGGAGATCGCCGAGCTCGAGGCCGCGGTACGGGAGCGGCCGGGCGCGCGCGAGGCGCAGCGCGCGCTCGCCTCGGACGTCACGACCCTCGTGCACGGGGCGGAGGCGACGGCGTCCGTGATCGCCGCGAGCCAGGCGCTCTTCGGCCGGGGCGAGCTGGACGGACTGGACGCGGGGACGCTGGGCGCCGCGGTCGCCGAGCTCCCACGCACGACGGCGACGGTGGGAGACGCGGTCGTCGACCTGTTCGCGGCGTCCGGCCTCGTCGCGTCGAAGGCCGCGGCTCGTCGAGCGGTGGCCGAGGGCGGGGCGTACGTCAACAACCTCAAGGTGACGAGCGAGGACGCCGTCCTCGCGCCGGACGACCTGCTGCACGGGCAGTTCGCCCTCCTGCGCCGGGGGAAGAAGACGCTCGGGGTCGCCGTCGCGGACGGCGCGGCCGGCTGAGCAGCCTCGTCGCCACGATCACGAAGGGGCCGGACCGCGTCGAGCGGCCGGCCCCTTCGGCGTCTCGTCGTGGCGGGACGGGACAGGCCCTACCTCTCGTGCCGCCCGGACGGACGCGTCGGGCGGGCAGTCGGGCGGGGCTGCCGAGCAGGGCTGTCGAGCAGGGCTGGCGAGCCGGCTCAGCGTGCGAGCACACGGATTTGGCACCCGGGCGGAGCGCGTGTAGTGTTCTCGACGTTCGCCCGGCAGGGAGGAACGGACACCGAGTCTCGATCGCACGAGACGGTGGCTGGTCCCCCGGGCGGTCCCCCTCGAGAATGACTCGGAGCCTCGCGCGCCGTGACATGATCGGGGCTGCTGGTTCCCCGGCTCCCTCCGCTCGAATCACCGAGTTGGAGAGGGCGCAGAGGATCTGGTAGATTAGAGAAGTTGCCCCAAGCGAGGTTCTGCCCGGTCGGGTGGTGCTGAGTTGGTGTGTGTCGGTTGTTTGAGAACTCAACAGTGTGCTTGTTAGTCAATGCCAATTTTTGTCCCTGTGGCATGGCTGGCTGTTCTTGCCCGTCCGG